>CAZAKB010000006.1:0-4975 GCA_964485475.1 uncultured bacterium | reverse complement strand
CTGATATAAAATGATATAATAGAGATAATAGGCCTTTATGTTATCAATATATTGCTGTATATTATCATTATGAAACCCGTCGCCTTGACTCAGAATAATTTCACATCGTTACCGTCGGGTGCAAACATTACGTTTCATCGACTGGCCTGGGAAATCGGACAAGAATCGATTAGTTTGAATGCGGGTTCTGATTTGCGATATGACACGCTGGTTAGTGATGGAACGGCTCTGCATACTCATGAGTTTGCAGAATTTTTTCTGATCATTAGCGGAAAAATAAACCATCTTGTGAATAGTGAATACCAGGAATTAAATGCCGGCACCTTGGTTTTCATTCGGCCTGCGGATATCCACGGGTTTGAACAATTAGATGGATCTGCTTGCGAGTTGGTCAATGTTGCTTTTAAATTGGAATTTTTACTGGACTTAAGTGCTTATCTTGGAAATGACTTCTTTTTGCGGAAATATACCGGACCGGTAATGTCTCCTGTTTTTAAACTTTCACTGCTGGAAACCGATGATCTGGCAACTCGGCTGATTCGAATGAATGCTCTTCAAAATACTGCCCATGATTTAGCCCGTTTGAATGTTAAAATCATGCTTGCCGATATTTTTACACGTTTTTTTCTCGATACTGGATTGTCTAATTTTAACAATGAACGTCCTGACTGGTTTGAACAAATGAATCTTGAGATGAGAAAGCATAAGAATCTCCGAGAAGGGCTGGATAGAATGAAACAGCTGGCGCCTTGCACCCAGGAGCATTTATGTAAATGTTTTCGCAAATTTTTGGACAAAACGCCCACGGAATTCATTAATGAACAACGTATTAAACAGGCGGCTAAGCAAATTGTGGAAACCGACGACAAAATTCTGGCGGTGGCGCTGGAATTGGGATTTAAAAGTCTCAGCCGTTTTTATAGCATGTTTAAAAAATATTATGGCATCTCGCCGGCAAAGTTCCGATTGATGAGCCGGCAAAACGACATTCCCCTATAAAGAAAAAGGAACACAATAAAACTGGCTTTGAATTTAGAAAATCTCTTTATTGCTGCTGTTCTTGATTCTTCAAATGCAATTGCTGGCTACTGTACGTTTGCCCGGAATATTCATAAATAATTTGATGATGCAGCGAAATATCCCTTTCAATTTGTGGGGCTGGGCGAGCCCGGGAGAAACAATCACAATTAAAACCAATTGAGAAAATACCGGACTTTCAATAATTGCCGGTTTTTCTTTTTATCTGTATTTGACCAAGTTTTATAACTTTAGGAATAAATTACGGTTGTTTCTTTGGCTCGATCCGTTTTGTGCTACTATTGTCAAACATATGAATGTTATCCGGATTGACATACAGTTCAATTAAATTCTTGGTCGAACCCTGCGGATCATACTGTTTGCTGATACAGGTCAGACTTTGGGAACCTTTTGATAAATATAGAATTGTCTCATTACCTAATGGCTCGACCAGCTCGAGATTTGCGGTAAATTTATAATCCTTTTGAGATTCGCTGCGAATTGCCAAACCATCAGGACGGATACCAAGCACAATCTCTTTATCAATTTGATTATTCAGCAATGACTGATATTTCTGTGGAATCGGGAGTTTGATTTTGGTGTCATCAGAATAGAGCATATTATCATTTGTAATTTTAGTTGTAATAAAATTCATTGCCGGACTACCGATAAAACTGGCGACAAAAAGATCTGCAGGTTCGTTGTAAATATTCAAAGGTGTGTTCAGTTGGTGGATGATTCCGTCTTTCATAACGGCAATTCGGCTGCCCATGGTCATTGCCTCGACCTGATCATGGGTAACGTACACCATCGTTGTTTTTAACTGTTTGTGAAGTTTTTTGATTTCGGCGCGCATCTGGACCCGCAGTTTTGCATCGAGATTGGAAAGCGGTTCATCGAAAAGAAACACCTGTGGCTTTCGCACAATCGCACGCCCAAGAGCAACCCGTTGTCGCTGTCCGCCGGACAGCTGCTTTGGTTTTCGGTCAAGTAAGTCACCAATTTCTAAAATGTCTGCTGCTTCGTTTACGCGGGCACGGATTTTGTCTTTTGGATATTTACGCAATTTTAGGCCAAACGCCATATTATCGTATACATTCATATGCGGATAAAGTGCGTAATTTTGAAATACCATCGATATATCCCGGTCTTTTGGGGGGATGTTATTGACCAATTTTCCGGCAATGAAAATATCTCCGCTACCGGCAGTTTCCAGTCCGGCGATTAGGCGCAGAGTTGTGCTTTTACCGCAACCCGAAGGACCAACCAAAACCAGAAATTCTCCGTCATTAACGGTAAGGTTGAGATTTTCTAAAACCGGTTTGTTGGAGTCAAACCCTTTGGTGATTTTTTTTAATTCGATATGTGCCATATTTGTCCTAGTAGTATTAAAAAGGATTAAAATAGATTTTCTCAATATGAGTTATTCGGCATGCCAGATCCAACTCTCCAGACGCGACAATAAAGGTATCATCATATTCTTCGATACCAGTGGTAAAGACAACGCCATCTATGTAAATCTGTTCTGTCAAAGAGTTTGTCAATTCAACTTTGGATTCGAGCACCGGGCTTTTATCGTTGATGCTTATTATCTTTTCAGGATTATCGTATTCTGCAATTGCATAAAATGTGCGGTAGCAGCCAATCGGGCCACAATTATCGACTCCATGAAAAAGAATCAACCAACCTGCATCGGTTTTAATCGGTGGCGCACCGCCACCAAGTTTTAAAGATATCATTGAGTTATTACGTGCTCGAATATAGGGTGTGTCAACCGGCTTCCAGTGAAGAAGATCCGGGGATTCGGCAAGATTGATGGATGTACCAGGCAAATATTCCGAATTACCTGGAACGGTAAAATAAAGTTCTCCTAACGGGCGCGTCAATGCATAGTATTTTCCGTTAATTTTTTCCGGGAACAGAACCATATCCTTATTTTGATGGTCCATAATAATTCCTAATAAGGTATAATCCAGACCATTTTCAGAAGAGTAGAGCGTTGTCGAATGTCTTTCTGAACTGACAGAGCAGGTTGTCATATAATAGGTATTTTCAATTTTTGTGATGCGGGGGTCCTCTATGCCATATTCCTGATAGCTAGTCTGTGGTTCAATGATTTTATCATAATAGATGATGATAATTTCCAGACCATCGGGACTTAATTCAACTGGTAACAGCCATGAAAAGGAAGTCAGACCAAACACTTTCAAGTAGTCATATTCAAGGAACTGAAATTTTCTCGGATCGGAAGTGTCCAGTTGAAAGGTGGGATGTTCTTCAACAACATATCCTTTTTCACTCGACCACCGGATATAACGAAATTTTCCTTCTTTGATTGGTTCCTTAATTGATTCAGCGACTCTTATCATCATCATGAGATTGCCATTTGGCAGACGAGTAAGACCAGGATTAAACGCTCCTAAAATGTAAGTTTCAAGTCCGGTGCTTTTGCGGATCGGATATCGGTTTTGACTGATATCGTTTGGTGAAAAAACGATTTTATCATTTAAATATTTCAAATTTTCTATTACATCCTTAATCACATATAATGTGGTTTCCAGTAATTTCTTACGAAATAAAAGTAATGAATAAACGGGACATTCAATACTATTAAAAAGCTTGACAAATAACACGTGATATAATATATTAAAACGTTTCGATAAAACAAATGAGATATTAATGGCAACAACAATTAAAGACATCGCAGATAAAGCTGGTGTGTCTATATCAACGGTTTCCCTTGTGCTGAACCAAAAAGGGTATGTTGCCCCGGTAACGAAAAAGAAAATTCAAACGATAATTAACGATCTGAATTACCGTCCGCTTCATTCTGCTCGAAAACTGGCGACCAAACAAACCGGGAATTTTGGTTTTATTTTATGGGAAGGGCACTTCTCCGAAGTTGAAATGTTTTACAGCCAGGTGTTTTTGGGTATGGAATACGCGGCCAGAAAAAATGATTATTATATTCTTTTAACTACGGTCAGGGACGAATTTGATCCCAAAGAGGATTTACCTCGTTTTTTAAAATATAAAGATGTCGACGGTGTTGCGCTGGCGGGTCGGGTTCCAGAACCGCTAATTTGGTATCTGGATCATCAGCAGATTCCCTTTGTATTGATTGATTATGAAGTTCCCGGCGAGAATTTTAACTGCATCAAAATTGATAATTATAACGGCGCATTTCGGGCAGTTGAAAACATGATTCTGTCAGGGCGAAAACATATAGCGTTTGTGGGTGGTACATTTTTTCACCCATCAATTAAGGAACGCCACCGAGGTTACAGGGAAGCACTGGAGAAGCATGGTTTGAGTAATAATCATGGTGATGGGTATAGCTATTGTGAAAATATTGAAACATCCCGATCAATCGGTGAAAAAGGTGTAATAAACCTCCTGGAAAAATACCCGGAAATAGATGCCATCTTTAGTTGCAACGATACAACGGCGTTGGGTGTAATCAGCGGTATTCAGAGATTGAAGAAAAAAATCCCGGAGGATATTGCTATTTTTGGATTTGATGATATCCCGACTGCAGAGTTCAGTTCACCAAAATTGTCTACCATTCGTGTACCTAAACTTGAAATCGGTAAAGAAGCGTATAAACTATTGTACGAATTGATTCAGCATCCCAAAATGGCACCGCAGACACGGATTATTTGTGTTGATACCGTGATTCGCGAAACCAGTAGTATTGTATAGGAATGAATTAATTTTATGACATTCATTGATAAAAAAGGTAAAAAACTGTTTTTACTCGGCGTGAATTACTGGCCCTCTTCATCCGCACTGAACATGTGGACAGAATGGAATCCGGAAGAAATTCAGGATGATATTAAACGGATGAAAACTATTGGGATGAATTGTTGTCGTCCGTTTCTGTTTATGTCGGCATTTATGGATAATCCAGAGCGAGTTAATGCCCAGATGATTGAACGGTTACACTTTTTTATGAAGC
>CAZAKB010000005.1:0-51068 GCA_964485475.1 uncultured bacterium | reverse complement strand
AAAGTGGGGAAGTGGTTCTCAACGGTCCTGTGGATTTTCGATGGATTTCAATTAAGGAAATTGATGATTATCCGTTTCCCAAAGCCAATCATAAGTTTTTCAGTGCTTTAAAAACTATTTTATGAGATTTAGTATAGATCAATTGATGAATTTCAATTAATTCAAATCGAGTCTTAATCCGACTCCAACCTGCTTTAAGTTATTCAGTTGACTCAACGCAATTTTTGCTGCCAAATCTACACAATGACAGGCATATATTTCCATGATATTCAATTGTGCGAGGAATTCCACCGTTTTGTCCAATTGATATTGACTGGCATCCAACATGTGAAATCCGCCAATAACTTTCAATACCGGTGCATTGTCACAGATTTTTCGGGCATAAGCGATGGTGTTACAAATGCCGGAATGTGCACAGCCAGCAATGATTATCAACCCATTATCGATGCGATACACGAGTGATGAATCATCTATTATGTTGTCATCTTCAATGCTGTCACCGTTTAAAATTTTGGCAAACGAATCCTGACATTCAAAATCGTTGAGTCTTGGGATTTCTCCAAGGAAGATCAGCCTATCGTTAATCCAATAAGGCTTTTTTCTCAGGTTTAATTGACAATGTTGGGCCATCTTGTGCTGTGAAATAGGAGAACCAATATCACCAATTTCATTGATAATCCGGGATTTGAATACATCGGTATGAGCGATGAGAATTGGCGTTTTTACCTGAATTTGCTCTATGCGGGCTTTTAAATACTGTTGTGTTAATGGAATCAATCCGCCGGTATGATCAATGTGTCCGTGTGAAAGGACAATGTAATCGATGTCCAGAATGTTGATATCCATACTACGAGCATTGTGTAAAAAAGCATCGGAGTAGCCGGTATCAAAAAGTAATTTAAAATCCTGATCTTGAAGCAAGAAAGACAACGCCGGCTCACCAAGAAAATATCGGTCAATTAATGTGGAATTATCAACAAGGACGGTTAATTTCATACCTAATTCAATTTTACTAAAATAAGGATTATGAATTAACGGTAATAATTCAAGTAAATAGTACTAAAAAATGTTGGGGGCTTTTATTTCCAAAAATGAAAAAAACTCTTGAAGAAAAAAAATCTGTTTCTAAATTAAAACCCAACAAGAGGGGACTATTCAATGCAGAAATATTTTTTACACGACTATCCTTATGGCGTTTTCAGGATTTTTTCAACACCTCATTTCATGGGTCTTCTGACGATTGCGGTCATTAATTTTATCCTGATCTATTGGTTGAAGAAATACAAGACCGAGAAAGGGGATAAGATCATCCGGTATACGCTGGCAACTTTGTTGATTTTACAGGAAATCTCGCTAAGCGTTTGGCGTATTTATTGTGGAACTTGGCGGATGGGAACTTCATTGCCGCTGCATCTCTGCGGTGCGGCGATCGTGCTTGGTGCTATCATGTTAGTCAATAAAAACTACAGGTTCTACGAACTGGTCTATTTTTGGGGACTTGGTGGCGCTATCCAGGCGTTATTGCAACCGGATATAATCTATCCATTTCCTCATTATCGGTTTATCCAGTTTTTTGTATCCCACGGATTGATCGTTACTGCCAGTTTGTACAGTACGTTTTCATTTAATTTTCGTCCACAATTTCGGTCGATCTTACGGGTTTTTGTCGTTACCAATATCTACCTGGTTTTTATTGCGCTGTTCAACTACATATTCGACGGGAATTACCTCTTTATCTGCCATAAACCGGAAACCGCTTCGCTGATAGATTTCTTCGGTCCCTGGCCCTGGTACGTGCTAGTGCTTGAAGTTGTAGCCTTTGTGTCCTTTTTTATCTACTATTTGCCCTTCGCGGTGAATGATGGAGTGGTGAGGATAAGAAAGCATCAATGATGAATTAGGTAATTAATACAATCCAAATAATTTTTCTTGCAATAAAATGACTGACGGTCATAAATTTGACTTGTATTAATTAATACTTTAAAAATTGAAATATGAAATTGTAGATAATGGGCATCAAAGAGCGAAAAGAGCGGGAAAAACAACAGCGACGAATCGACATTGTTGATGCCGCTGAAGAGGTCTTTTTTTCCAAGGGTTACGAAAATTCCACCATGGATGATATTGCCGCCAAAGCCGAACTGGCCAAGGGGACACTCTATCTCTATTTCAACACGAAATCCGAAATCTGCCTGTCCATAGCCGTACGTGGCTTGATGCTGTTTCGGGAATTGATTGAGGAGACAGCAAATAAAGGTGCAAAAAGCATTGATAAACTCTCGGAACTTCTTCAGGTTTGTCTGAATTTTCAGAAAAAGCATCCCAATTATACCAAAGCCCTGATCCGTTTTCGCGATTTTATCGAGCAATGTCGTGAGAATAGCGAAATGCTGAACCTGGCGCACAGTGAGAACGATCAGATTATTTCCATGATCATGAGAATTATCCGCAATGGTATTAATGAAAAGTCTTTAAATGCTGATACTGATGCCGATAAACTCGCCATGGCGCTCTGGGGACAGATGTCGGGATTTCTGCCGAAACAAGCGTTTGAACACAGTCAAAACAATCATAGTAGCGAGGAAGAAGCAAGTACTGTAGAACATGTGGATTACCTGTACCGTCTGATTATCCGGGGAATTACATGCTGATTCACATGAACACTAATGCAATTCACAATAATTTTATGTATTTTTATTATAATATTTATCGGAGGATCGATGAAAACCATTAAACAGGGATTTTTACTACTACTGTTCCTGTCGGTATTCTGGATTTTGCTGACGTCGCTGGATCGCCAGGAATTGATCGCCGGCGCTGTCATTGTCGTATTGCTGACAGTGGTATTTTGGCGTAATTCCGGTATATTTGGAGAGATCAATTTCACTTTTAAATCGATTGGTTATGGCATTGCTTATATATTTGTGTTTATCTGGGCGTTGATTCGGTCGAACCTGGATGTGGCTTTCCGGGTATTGAATCCCAAACTTCCGATAAATCCTGGTATCGTCAAGGTCAAGACGAAGTTGAATTCTAAAACCGGTCGCTTGATCCTGGCAAATTCCATCACTCTGACACCGGGAACATTGACCGTCGAAACGAAGGGCGATTATTTCTATATCCATTGGATCGATGTTAGTACACAGGATATGGATCTGGCTTCCCATGAAATCGTATCTAAATTTGAAAAATACCTGGAGGTGATATTTGGCTGATATCCTCTATAATACATCAGCAGTAATTGCTTTAGCGGCAATTGTTCTGGCTGTTTTTCGTATGCTGAAAGGTCCCAACGGGGCGGATCGTGTCGTAGCGCTTGATGTAATGACGATTATATCGATTTCCTTAATTGTATATATCGCTTCATTAGTCCAGCGAATCATCTACCTCGATGTTGCAATGGTCTACGCTCTAATCAGTTTTATCGGTGTGGTTGCTATTGCCCGCTACCTGGAAAGGGGGCTGTGATGGACATACTGGGTGGAATCATTACGCTGCTCGGATCGATTTTTCTGTTTCTCGGTGCGTTGGGAATTGTCCGCATGCCCGATGTTTATAATCGGATGCAGGCGGGAACCAAGGCCACGACACTGGGAACATTGCTCTTTCTAACTGGTATTGCCATCGGACACATTGAATGTATGTGCATTTATCGAATTTTTATTTTAATTATATTCATTATATTCACCAATCCGATTTCGTCCCATGCATTAGCCCGGGCCGCTCATTATATTGGCATTCCACTGACGGATAAAAGTGTCAGCGATGCTTTAGCCGATGATGAAGGCAAGGAAGAGGAGGCTGTCTAATGGAAAACGTCATTATAGTTGTACTCGGAATCGTCATGATTGCTTCAGCATTCATGGCAATCTATATGAAAAGCCTGCTCTCCTCGATTATCACGGGTGGTGTAATCAGCCTGCTGGCGAGTGTGATTTACCTCTTACTGGCAGCGCCGGATGTAGCGATGACAGAAGCGGCAATTGGGTCGGGTTTGACGACTGTAGTATTTTTGTACGCTTTCAGCAAGGTCAGGAATAACAGGGAGGAAGACAATGGTTAAGCGATTTTTGATTTTCCTCGTCCTGATATTTTTTGTCATTATGCTATTACCGTTGATCTCGGATGTTCAGCCTCAGACCGAATTGAATTCCTTAGCGTCGAAATACGTGGAAGACGGCCCGGATGAACTGGGTGGCGCTAACCTGGTGACATCAATTGTTGTGACCTATCGTGGTCTGGATACGCTCGGTGAAGTTGCGGTACTGTTTATTGCGACGGCCGGAGTGGGATTTCTACTTCGAAGACGAAGAAATTCCGAATCAAAAACGGTGAAAAAACGGTCGTCTTCGGAGATACTTCAATCCGGAACTGCTCTCTTGATGCCGCTGATATTTTTGTTTGGAGTCTATATATTTCTGCACGGGCATTTAACACCCGGTGGTGGTTTTCAGGGTGGTGTAGTAATTGCTTCGGGTGTATTACTGAGTTTATTAACCTACCCGAAGTCTGAAGTCAGCCATAAAATTCTGAATATGATCGAATCGCTGTCCGGTGCATTTTATATTGTCGTTGGAATTTTGGGAATTTACCTGGCAGCCGGTTTCCTGGATAACCGGATTTTACCACTCGGTGAGTTTGGGCGTTTGTTCAGCGCCGGGGCAATTCCAATTATCTATTCGCTGGTCGGTCTGAAAGTCGGATCGGAACTGGTGGGTATCCTGGACAGTATGCAAAGGAGTGACTCATGACATTAGTAAGCGTTATTGGATTTATCCTGATTGTTGTGGGTTTGTGGGGTATGCTGACCCAGCGAAATCTTATCAAGATTATCATCGGGTTTTCAATCATTGATACCGGTATTCATTTGTTGATCGTATCGATTGGCTTTATAAAAGGTCGAACTGCGCCTATTATCGATGCAACTATATCAAAAATCGATGCCGTGAATCGGGTCGTTGATCCAATTCCATCGGCATTAGTGTTGACTGCGATTGTGATTGGTTTGGCAGTGACGGCGCTGATGCTGGTCTATGCAATCAATTTATATCAACGCAAACAATCATTGGATATCAACGATTTTGAGGAGTTAAAATGGTAAATCCGCTCTATATTTTCATTATTGCGCTTGGAACGGGCTTTCTATTGTCGTTGATTGACCGGATGCACCGATCGGTTTCAATGCTGGTATTTTATGCTGCATTGACCGGAATGGTGATTATTACCGGACAATGGTTGATCGCGATTATGCAGGGAATAGATGCTGCGATCATTTATACTGCTGGCTTTCAGGCGCCGTTTTCGATTAATTTGAGATTGGGACTGGAAGAAGCGATTTTCACGTTTCTGGCAAATGTCGTTGGCTTAATGAGTGCAATATACCTGTTTTCACGATTCAAAGAATCCAAAGCCGGTGCGATGGTTCTGTTTCTCATGATGATCATGGGAATAAACGGAATGATTATGACCCGTGATATGTTCAACCTTTTCGTCTTTATGGAGATTACCTCGATCGCTACATATGCACTCATCGGGATTAATCGAAATACGGAATCCCTAAGCGCTGGTTTTAAATATATTATTGCCGGTGGAATCGCTTCGTCGTTTTTCCTGATTGGAACGATCTACCTTTATCGTCTGACCGGGACATTGAATATCGATACGATGATTGCCTCGAAAGAATTGATTACCGGAAGTGCTGGGTATATAGCGTTATTTTTAGTACTTACAGCAATCGTAATTGAATTGAAACCTTTTCCGGCCAATGGCTGGGCACTGGATGTCTACCAGGCAGTCAACAGCGGTGTAGTGGCGGTAATCGCCACAGCCAGTTCGGCGGCAATGTTCTTTGTGATTTATAAATTGTTGCCATTATTGAATATTTCAATGATCGATGTTCTGGCTGGAATCGGTATTGTAACCTTTGTGTTTTCCAACCTGCTTGGTCTGAAACAACAGAACGCAAAACGGCTGCTCGGGTATTCCTCAATCGCTCAGATGGGACTTATTCTGGCCGCACTAACTCTCTTATACAAAGGGACTTGCGGAATTCTTCCAACAAATTTGTTGATCATTATTGTGGGTGGTCTTTTTCTGAATCATTTCCTGGCAAAAGCCGGACTATTTTGGTTAGCGGGATTATTCAAAGATCAGGGAACAGGTAAATGGTCAGCCATTCGGCAGAACCCGCTACTGCTGTTTGTGTTTGGCAGCTTCATTTTTGCATTGATCGGTTTACCACCGTTCCCGGGATTCTGGGCGAAGTGGGAACTGGTTCTGTTCCTTGCGAAAAACGGACAACACTTCTGGATTTTCACAATTTTATTGGGATCATTTTTTGAAGCAATCTACCTGATTCGCTGGCTGATCAGTGTCGTAAAAGATGCTGTTGAGCAGGAAGTCATACTAAGTTTCCCAAAGATTCTGCCGCCGGTCGTTTTTATGATAGGGTTGTTCAATGCCGGCTTTTTAATGATTATCAATTATTATTCTTTTAATCCGCTGTTTTATGCACCTTTGCTGATCGCAGCGTTTTTCTTCGGTCTTGACTGGTTGCCCACGAAATTTAAAGGTGTTTTAACAATAGGACTTATCGGAGCATTTGCCTATCATATTGTTCCGCAACTCGATGGTATTTATCAAATTTTTGCAGTGTTGTTTTTTGGTGGAGGAATGATACAATTAATCGCGACACTGCAAGCGTCAGGAAGGCGGACCGGGTTTTATCCCTTTGTTTTGATGATGTTTTTAGCATTGGGAATATTACTGAAATCGGAAACCACGTTGCAGTTTTTCTATGCCTGGGAACTGATGACCGTCAGCTCATTTTTACTGATACTCAGGGGTAGACAGGCTGAAAAACACAGCCTTTTATACATTCTTTTTTCATTGGCTGGCGCCTATTTAATCCTGCTTGGATTTGCTTACGGTTATGCATCAGTCGGAAATACGAATATACTTGCACTAACCGGCATAACGACCTATGCATCAGTTACTTACGGTTTTATCCTGATTGGCTTTTTAATCAAAACCGGAGCGCTGGGAGTACATATATGGTTGCCAGGATCTTATGCTGAATCGGAAGATGACGTATCTCCAATGATCTCATCTATTTTGAGTAAGGCCGGCATCTTTGGAATCATGCTGGTTGCCGGATTATTGGGTAAAACTCTAATTGGCAAAATCGAGATCAGTTCGTTGCTTGGCTGGTTAGGAGCGGCAACGGCGCTGATTGGAACATTGATGGCAATCTTTCAGGAAGATATAAAGAAACTGCTGGCTTATTCTAGCATGGGGCAGGTTGGCTATATGGTTTTATCAGTGGCGATGTTGTCACATTTGGGTTGGGTATCGGCGTTATATCTATCATTCAACCATTTATTCTTCAAAGCATTGCTGTTTATCGCTATAGCCGGAGTGGTTTCTCGGACAGGTACCCGAACCATGTACGAAATGGGCGGACTGATCAAACGAATGCCTTTTTCATTTATTTCGGTACTGATTGCGATTATTGCACTTTCCGGTGTGCCGCCGCTATCTGGATTCGGTTCGAAATGGCTACTCTATACGGCCGGAATCGAACGGGGCTGGTATCTGCAAACGGCTGTGGCGTTTTTCGCCAGTACCATCGCATTTCTATACTGTTATCGCCTGATTCATGCGATATTCCTGGGGCAGCCCAAACCAAAATTCAAAGAGATCAAAGAAGCGTCTCTCTGGTACCTGATTCCGCAATATATGCTGATTATGGCAATTATGGCGATTTCGATGTTCCCGAATTTGATCATCAAACCGTTAATTGCCGCTGTTTCAAATTATTTCCCGACGACGATTGAATGGAATGGTTATACGGTGATCAGCAGCCTCGGTTACTGGAATGGGAATGCTGTGATGTATGTGACGATGGGTGTGTTTGTTATACCATTGATTATTTTAATCCTGACACAACGGAAACCGCAGGCAGTTAAGCAGTTTAATATTGTCTTTGCTGCTGAGCGTCCGGATCGTCCGGAAACGACACATGTAGCCTACAATTTCTTTGCTCCTTATCAGAAAGCATTGGGTTTTCTGGCTCGTCCCCTGGCAACGCGATTCTGGTCGGCAGTTTCGGAATGGACGCAATCGCTGGCGGCTCTTTTCAGACAAATATACACCGGGAATGGGCAGACCTATGCATTACACATTATTCTTTATGTGGTTGTACTTTACTTTATTTCAGGAGGTCGTTAATGGCTGACATTCTACGAACTGCGTTATATCTTTTAATTTCACTATTTGTTATCTTGAACTATGGCCTGCTCTTGAATGGATTGGTCCGTAAAATCGTTGCTCGTGCACATGGTCGTGTCGGACCGCCGATCTGGCAACCCTGGATCGATATTCTGAAAACCTACGCCAAACGTACAGCCGTTACTCATGGTGTTATGTTCTTTTTAGGACCGGTTTTTCGCTTAGCGGGTGGTCTGGGAACTTACCTGTTTATTCCGGCAATTTATGGATCAGTAGTGTTTGCCAACCTGAGTTTTTCCGGAGACGTTCTCTTGGTAATGTATTTTATTTTTTTTGGTCAATTGGGTATGGCGCTCGGTGCCGGTGAAGGTGGTCACCCTAACAGTGCGATTGCCGTTGGTCGTGGACTTTCCCAAATGACGTCATTCGAAGTGCCGTTTGCGCTTTCGATCATCGCATTGGCTATTCAATATCATTCTTTGTCGATTACGGAAATCGTCGCTGCTCAGCAGGGTGGAATATTGACTTGGACAATTTTTACAAACCCGCTGGCTACATTTGCCGGATTGTTTGCATTGCTGGGAATGAACATGCATTCGCCCTTCGATATTGTTATGGCACCTCAAGAGGTTCCAATTGGACCTCCGACGGAAATGCAGAGTTCGTTTCTGGGAATCTTGCAGACTAACCGGGCAATTTTCCTGTCGGCAAAACTGGTACTTTTCATGAATCTTTATATCGGTGGTGCGACCAATATTTTCGCGATGATGCTAAAAACGTTTATGCTGTATATGCTGTCGGTAGTCGTGGGTGTCTCGTTTCCGCGATTCAGGACGGAACAATCGATTCGCTTTTTCCTCGGTATTCCGACGCTACTGGGGATCGCTGCGGTAATAATATTTATGCTGTAAATTGGAGTGGATGTGACAAAAGAAACGAAACATAATCCAACGATTCTCGAGAACAATGGTTTGCAGGAAATCGAGCGGGATTACTTCTGTGATGCCCGGCCGGAACAGTCTAGGCCATTGGCAAAATATATCGAGAAGTTTCTGAACTGGGCCCGGGCGAATTCGCTCTGGATGCTGGGATTCGGAACCGGTTGCGGTGCCGTAGAATTGCGACCGCTGATGACGGCTCGGTACGATATGTATCGCTATGGAATTGCGCCGCGTCCGACGCCACGCCAGTCGTCGGTGTTTATCATTGGTGGTTATGCTTCAGTGAAAACAACGAAGCGAATTATTCGCAGTTACGAACAGATGCAGCAACCTAAGTTTGTTATCGCTCTAGGCAGTTGCCCGATTAACGGCGGTATGTACTGGGACAGTTACAACACGATCAATCGCATCGATCATTACATCCCTGTGGACGTCTATATCGCCGGTTGTATGCCACGTCCGGAATCGATCATCGCAGGTTTTGAATTACTGAAAAAACTGATCAAAGAGGGTAAGGCAGAAGGCGCGAATAAATACATCGAAAACCTGGATTGGTACAAAGCCAACCAGAAGAAAATTATTAAAGACTGGAATATGCCGGACTATAACTGGTAGAGGAATAATGAAGGAAATAATTCAGCGTTTAAAACAACAATTTGCGATTTCGAATGTCAATCAGCAGCGTGGCGATTTGACGTTTCTTACAGTGAAACAGGAGCAAGCAGTAGCATTGATCACTTATCTGCGGGATTTTGAAATTTTCACCCACATGGTTTTTCTGACTGCCGTGGATCGTATTGAGGATAATCAATTTCAATTGACCTATATGCTACATAATTACACGATTCATCAGGATTTGGGAATACGGGTGCTAATCGATCGTGGAAGACCGGAAATGGCCAGCATTCATCATCTCTGGAAACAGGCCGGAACATACCAGCGGGAACTGAAAGAAATGTTTGGGATTGATTTTCCGGGCAGTCCGCGTGTAGATGATAGCTTTATCTTGGAAGGCTGGGACAATATACCGCCGATGCGCCGCGATTTCGATACGAAAAAATACTCAGAAGAGACCTTCTTTCCCCGGCCGGGCCGGGAAAGTCACGATCCTGAAACCTACATGAAATCCAAACTTTATCCCGAAGGAGATGCCTGATGTTTGCACCCGATCGCAGTAAATATCCTGATATAGTCAACGGTAAAGCAGTCGTCGATCTGGATTCCGGGAAATACCTGAAACTCTGGCAGGGACCGCAACATCCCGGTGTGACGGGGAATATGTCATTAGAATTAATTATTTGCGGTGATGAAGTTGTGGATTGTAAAACCCATGTTGGTTATCTGCATCGTGGTTTTGAAAAATTGATGGAGCGGCGGAAATTCATCCAGAATTTTCCGATTGTTTGCCGAATCTGTGTCCCTGAACCGGACACCAATGAATATCTTTATGCTGCTGCTGTTGAAGAACTGGCCGGAATCGAGATTCCCGAGCAAGCCAAATGGTTACGAACATTGAATATGGAAATGTCACGACTGACCAGTTTCCTGATGTGGATCGGCGGACATGCCGGCGCATTTGGACTGGGACCGATTGGCCAGTGGGCTGTAACTCATCGTGACTATATGCTTGATCTTTTTGAAGAACTGAGTGGTGGGCGGATTTATCATATGTATATAATTCCCGGCGGTGTTCGGAATATTCTACCTGATGGTTTTAACGGTCGTTTGGAAGATACCCTTCAAAAAATAGAAAAACTGCTCGGCGAGATCGAAAAAGTCATGCTGAATAATGCTGTGTTCAAAATGCGGGCTGTTGGTCTTGGAATTATCACTCATGGGATGATCGATCAGTACGGCATAGTTGGTCCGATTGCACGGGCAGCCGGTTTAAAACGGGATGTTCGCAAAGATTCGCCATACCTGATGTATGAACATTTGGACTTTGATGTTATTAACGGTACAAAGTCTGATGCATATGAGCGTCTGTTAGTGCGCTATCGTGAGATGTTTCAGAGTATCGATCTGATCCGACAGATCATGAAACATATTGATGGTAGCCGTGATATTCATACCAAACTTCCAAATGTATTACACTGGAAAATCCCGGCCGGTGAAACCTATGTGAAAGCCGAATCAACAAGGGGCGAGTATGGTTATTTCATGGTGACTGACGGTAGTGAATTACCACGTCGAGTTTATGTACGTGGTCCAAGTTATACCCATGCGGTGGCATTGTTGGAAGATTTGATTGTGAATGTAAACATGGCCGATGTTGCCGGATTGATGACATCGCTGCATACTTATCCACCGGAAATCGAGAGGTAGAGGAATGAGTCTGAAAGATATATTATCACCTTTTTATGTCTGGAAACGCGCTTTTGAAAAGCCCTATACGACACCTGATCCCTTGAAGGACAGGCCCGGTGCTCCGCGTTATCGTGGTTTTCATGATAATGATATGGAAAAGTGTATTGGTTGCGGAACCTGTGCAGATATTTGCCAGAATGCAGCGATTGACATGGTGCCGGTTGAAGGTATTCAGACAAACAAGGACGACAGCGGTCTCCGTCCAAAGATCGATTACGGACGCTGTTGCTGGTGTGCATTGTGTGTCGATATCTGCACAACGAATTCGCTGAATATGACCCGGGAATATACATGGGTTGATACCGATCCCGATAAATTCCGGATTGTTGCCGGGGATAAGGAAAACTTCTGGACTGGTAACAAAACCGGTTACAAACTTGGTGAGGGATACAAACTGCTGGATCATGATCGGATTGATATGGAAATGGTCAATCCCAAGGAGGGTGTGAAATCCTTTATTGAACTAGTAAAAGGGTATTCAAAGGAACAGGCGATTAAAGAAGCCGATCGCTGTGTCCAGTGCGGGCTTTGTATTGCGACCTGTCCGGCCCACATGGATATTCCGAATTATATCAAAGCGATTCGTGAAGATAATATCGAGGAAGCGGTTAAAATTCTATACGAGACAAATCCTATGTCAGCAACTTGCGGACGAATCTGTACTCACCGTTGCGAAGAAGTTTGTTCTATTGGAGTTAATGGTGAACCGATTGCGATTCGCTGGCTGAAACGCTATATCATCGACCAGGTTGACAGGAAAGATATTGCCGAGATTCTGAAAAATGAATTCAAACCGAATGGTAAAAAAGTGGCAGTCATTGGTGCTGGTCCGGCGGGTTTGAGTGCCGCCTATTATTTAGCGACTGTTGGCTATGGTGTGACGATTTTCGAAGCCAACGAAAAGGCTGGTGGAATGGTTCGTTATGGAATTCCAGAATACCGGATGCCCTATGATCAATTGGACAAAGACATCAATGCAATTCTCGATTTGGGTGTTGAATTAAAAACTGGTGTTGAAATCGGTGTTAATGAGTCTTTCGAGGACATTTATAAGAAGTTCGATACGGTGTTCTTGTCAGTAGGTCTGCAGGATACTTATTCATTGTCAATTTCCGGCGAGCATCACCCCGGCGTGCTTCCGGGCATTCAGTTGCTGGATGATGTGACAAATGGGAAAATCCCGGATATTGGCAAAGAGGTTATTGTCATTGGCGGTGGAAATACGGCGATGGATGCCGCCCGGACTGCCCGACGTTTGGGTGCAAATGTGACGATTCTTTATCGTCGGCGTGAAGAGGATATGCCGGCGGATAAGGAAGAGATCGAAGAAGCCAAACACGAAGGCGTCAAGTTTGTGACCCAGGCAATTCCGGTGCAAATTGATCTCGCCGATAATAAAAAGCTTCTACTTAATTGGAACAAAGCCGAGATGGTTGATCAGGGACCGGGTAAACGTCCGAAACCGGTGCTGATTGTCGGTGAGGCTTATACAGAAACGGTTGATACCGTGATTTCAGCCATCGGTCAGTCGCCGATTTATAAACTGCTGCCGGAAGAGATAGGCAGTCAGATCAAATTCAAACGCAGTAAGGTCGAAACCGATAAATTTGGCCAGACCGGCGTGGCAAAAATCTTTGCCGGTGGTGATATTGTGAATGATACTGCTGATGCGATCAGTGCCATTGCCGATGGACATCGCGCTGCGAAAGGCATTGATTTATTTTTATCAGGAAATAAAAAGGAACCAAAATGAAAGTAGCCGATATTTTAAACAAAAAGGGCAACGAAGTCTTTTCAGTAAAAAAAACAGAGATGGTTTGTGATACCGTAAAACTGATGAGCAAGCATAAAATTGGTTCGATCATGGTTGTAGATGAACAGGGTGCGATTGCCGGTATTTTGACGGAGCGTGATGTGCTTTGTTGTATTCAGGATGCGACGAAAGTGGTTCACAAAGTAGTCTGTGAAATTATGACCCCGGCCGAGAAACTCATTGTTGCTTCTTCAGAAGACAACATACAATATGTCATGGCGATGATGACAGAGCACCGCATAAAACATATGCCGGTAATGAAAAAAGATCAGCTGGTTGGACTGATCTCTATTGGGGATGTTGTCAAAGCATCATTAGATCAGAGCCGGCAACAGACCAAACGGCTTCAGGATTATATTGCCGGAAAATACCCGGAAGAATAAATACCCAATTGTGAGGGAAGAGCGGATGAATAGAACAGGGGAAATAGTTCGCGATCAAAACCAGGATATGTTACACAAATCCACAAAGACCCGGACGATGTTGTGGATTTTATTGGTTTTAATTGTCGTTTTGATAATGATCGTTATGTCGGTTTTGAGCGATTCAAGCAATAATCCCATCCCGAACAACAGTCGCCAGATGATCGTTGTAAGAACGCCGTCCTGGACGGCCTCAAAAGGATTTATGCAATGTTTTGAACGTTCCGCTAATGACGGTGAATGGGCTGTGTGTGGGAGTAAGGTGCCGATTATCCTTGGACGCAATGGTCTGGCGTGGGGCCGGGGACTGCATTCGATTCCTGATGATACCCATCCGGTCAAACACGAAGGTGATGGGAAAAGTCCGGCTGGAGTATTTCGTCTGGGCGATGCTTTTGGGATTCCCACAATCGAAGACATCGGTGCACTGGATATTCCGTATAAACCGGTGACAGAATTTCTGGAATGTGTGGATGATGTCCATTCACAATATTATAATCAAATGGTTGACAATAGTAAAGTTGAAGTCATTGACTGGGACTCCTCCGAACGAATTCACCGGTCGCCAAACGCCTATCATTTTGCAGTAATGATCAACCATAATACCGTAAACACCCAAAAGGGCGCCGGGTCCTGTATCATTTTGCATTGTGTTTCTGTAAACGGAGATTCCACGGCCGGCTGTACGACGATGTCCAGAGATGAAATGGAAAATGTGCTTAAGTGGTTGGATAAAGGTAAGAATCCGGTGCTCGTTCAGTTGCCGGAATCGGAGTATCTTCGACTTAAAAATCATTGGGAATTGCCCGACTTTTAATGCAAAAATATTAAATTGAATAATCAATATTCTTCGAGTTTTGTGAACTCGGCGTTCTCGATCCATGTATCAGGTCTGCCGACAAAATCCACAAAATTCTCCATCAGGAACATATGCTGTTTTTCTTCTTCGGCTAAAACAGCAAATACCTTCTGGTGTTTTGGGTTTTCCACTTCTCTGGATTTTTGCAAGTAAAACTCATAACTATTTTCTTCGATATCCCGGGCTTTTTCATAGAATTCCTTTTGGGGAATATTGAAATTAACCGGAATTTTTTCCGCTTTCAACGTTTCAAATACATTTTTTACGTCATCCAGTACATCGGTGAAGATATAGTCAGCATCTGCTTCTTTGCTCATTTTCATTAATATTTCATAATGGTTGGCTTCCTGATCGGCCAGCATTTTCAAAATCGATTGAATGCCTTTATTTTCGGTATAACCCATTAACTCACGATAATAATTTTCATCGTCTTTTTCCATCTTTATGGCATATTCAAAGATATTCATAATGCCTCCTCTTAATATTGGACCGTCGTCAATACATACTTTTAGAGTACATGACTTATTTTTGGTCATAATAGAATGAAATCAATGCCAGATTTTTTAATTTTTAACAGATAATTCGTCTGACAATTTGTAATAGACCTGATTCAGGAGTTCTTCATACCCGTCACCATTTGGAAAAATCGGCTTGTGGAATTTGACATTGATCTTTTTCCAGGGGCGAGGGAAGCGAGATCCCCTGGGCAAGGCTTCATAGGCGCCTTTAATGGAAACCGGAACAACGGGAACTTTTAACTCAGATGCCAGAATAGCAAATGCTTTTTTAAATTCACCCAGTTGCCCGTCATGAGTCCGGGAGCCTTCCGGAAAGATAATCACATTTTTACCGCTGCGGAGAACTTCCGCCAGTTTCTGAAGCGATAACTTCAAGTCCTTATTAATATCAGAGATGATAATGTTATGACGGTTTGCCAGGGCTTTCACCCATCCTTTACGAATATGTTTCTCTTTGGCATAGAAATATGTATTCCGGTTGGTTTTATTATCAAGAAAAACCGTGACAAACATGCCATCAAAAAAACTCTGATGGTTCGGCGCGATAATACAAGGACCGTCAGGTATATTTTCCAGTCCTTCGCCTTTCAGCCGGAAATAAACTTTGAAAAAACCTTTGGTTAGATGCTTGAAAATATTCCATGTAAACCAGCTTTTTGGGAGCGTCAGATCTACTTTTTCCTTAAATATTTCGGCCCACTTGACGACTTCAACACTGAATTTTTCTTTTTTCTCACGCATAAAAAGAGACAATTTCTCAACCGTCGGGTGGTTTAGAAAGATATCTTCCGGAATTTTTATTCCAAATGTTGATTGGAGAAAAGTTTGAAAACTGACTTTGTCCAGGGAATCAAGACCAAGGTCAATTTCAATATGATCATCGGGAAATATATCAGACTTGGTCTGTTTCATCAGGAAATCACGGATTGCCTGGTACTCTTCATGGTCAGGCTCGGTTGTTTTAAACTTCTTGATACCAACGGAACTTGCCAATTCCGCGAGTTTAAAACGCTGGAGTTTTCCCAGACGGGTCTTTGGCAGTTCTTCTTTAAGTATTACAAAATTGGATATTTTCTTGTAATAGGAGACCTTTTGATTGTATTTGTCAATGATTTCTTGTCGAAAATGGTCATCGATATTTACAATTCCTCTTTCCCGTAATATTTTAAAATCGGGATAAAACGCTGCCTGTACCTGATCGTTTTTTAAAAAGACTCCCACGTCAGCAATAAGATCAGATAATGATAATAACTTTTTTTCAACCTCTTCCGGATTAATATTTTTTCCGCTTGAGAGGACAATGATCTCCTTCTTTCGACCAGTTATTCGCAGGTAGCCATTTTTATCAATGGTTCCCAGATCGCCGGTATGCAGCCAGCCGTTTCTTAAAACATCTGCCGTTTCCTTCGGACGATTATAGTACCCCTGCATAATATTGCGCCCCTTGGCAACAATCTCATCATCCCGGATCTCAACCTTAAGATTCGGCATGGATTGTCCGGCGGAACCAATTTTCCATTTTCCCGGCCGGGTAAATGTAATCATCGGCGCTGCTTCAGTCATGCCGAAGCCTTCAAGCATCTCAAATCCCAGGGCTTTATAATCATGGGCGACATCCTCATCCAGTTTTGCGCCGCCGCTGACCATGAATTCAACATGTCCGCCAAATTTTTGATGAACGGTTTTGAACAGTGTCCTGGAAAAGGCTCTGGAATTGATGAACTTGGCGGTTTTAAATAGGGCTTGGGTGATGAAATGAGCATTGATTTTATCCATGATGCCCTTATGGATTGCAGCATACAGACGGGGTACACCAATAATAATATTCACGCCATTTTTTTGTAAGGTCGTAATAATATCCTCAGAAGCAATTGAGGGCGTGAAGGCGATTTTGCCGCCAGATTTCAATGGTGCGATCATGGAACCCATCAAAGGAAAAATATGATGGTAGGGAAGTATCGATAGAACTGTCCGATAACTGGTGAAAATCGGAATCACTTCCGATACGGCCTCGACATTGGCTAAAATATTATCGAAAGACAACATGACGCCCTTGGGACTGCCGGTTGTTCCCGACGTGTAAATGATTGCAGCCGTTTTCATTACATCGGCAGAATCAATTTCATCAGCCTTATATTTTTCGTGGTTATATTTCTGATCTTCGAAACAAAGTGTACTGTATTTATGTTTTACTGATTCAAGTGCTTCATCCAGAACTGGCTTGGTTTTCCGGGAATAGAAAATATGCGTAGGCTGGCAATCGTTCAGGATAAATGCCACCTCTTCGGCACTGGCCAGAAAATCTACGGGTACAACGATTGTGTTATTTTTCCAGCCGGCGTAAAAGGCGAAAATCCATTCCGGCCGGTTCTCTGCAAAAATGGCTATTTTTTCGGTTTTTTTATCAAATAGTGTTGAATAAAAGTCCACATGCTTAAGAACATCTGTGTAACTGTAAGTGTCGTCTTTCCAGACGATAGCGGTATTGGCGTTAGATTTTATAAACAATTGTCTCTCCTGTAAATTAAACAGTAGTAATTATACGCAATAATGCCCATTATTGGAATACAAGAGAATTGGAGAATTGTAAAAGTATTGTAAAACTATGGATTGCAGGATGGTTCTATTTTAAAACAGCAAGCCCACGGAAAAATTTGCTGAAGGAATAACCTGAAATCGCTGACCATCCTTGTCTCTGTTCAAGCATTGATATTTTGACTGTGCAGCCAAAACTGCTGCGGACCATGTCACGATAATACTGCCGCTTATTGTGTTAGTTACTCCGGCTTCGAATAGCAGTCCGTTAATTTCAAATTTTGCACGGTCATCGGATTTTATAAAGCCAAAGAAGTAGGACAGATCCTGAACAGTAAGAGTAGATTTGCTATACCCAATTCCGGAGAATAGACCGGTACAATTTTTCCCCATATAATAGCGCACACTTGTTGACAATGTTTTTAGGTCCGATAAATTCGAATAAAATTCGGACTCTTCCGGCTGATATTCGGGCAGGTATGAAGCCGAAATTCGCCATTCTAAATTGAGTTTCGTGAATCTGTAACCATAGGTCAAATCGGTCCATTTGAAAAATATCCGAATAGGTTTGATGGTCATATAATGATGTTTATTAATTGCCGGATCGACTGGTGGTTCATAGGGAGGATTGACCGGATTGATATCAGAGTAGTATTTCAATACTTCATTATAGATACCGGAAGTAAACTGGTTCCGATGATCGATTTCAACGATTTCAGAATAGGAATTATAATTAATTCTGTAAAACCGCTGTTTTTCTAATTGATTAAAATATTGTTCTGCCGATGTCTGGTTTGCAGTTGCAATGGTCTTTTTCTCAATAATAAACAGAACATTGCCTTTGGTAATATAAAGGAAATCTTTATCAATAGAGATTACCTCGCCGGCAATTTTGATGTTATTTGTCAATGTGATGGTTGTTGCCTGTGAGGCAGAGGATAGCAGAATGAGAATTAACAATGCTGATAAGATGTAATTTTTCATTTTAGCGCACTCTTGATTAATCGGTTGTCCAATTTGAATCATGGCTGATAACCATGGTTGCATGACAAAATCATTTTAAGTTTTGTTAAAGTAAAATTCAAGCATAAAAATAAAAAAAGGCCCTGAATTGAAAATCCAGGGCCTTTAATTGAGCATAGAGATAAGGGGAGTTATTTCATCTGCTCAACTAAGTTTGTGTTTTAACTTTGATGCATAGCGCCGGCTCATAATAAATGGTTCCTTGATGCCTTTCAGATAGACCCGGTAGGAATAATTGAACCATTCCTCGAGCCGGTCAACCTGGTTCAGATTAATAATCGTTGAGCGGTGAATTCGGCAGAAATGTTGATGAGGCAAGCGGTCTTCCCATTCCTTCATGGATTTCAGGACGAGATGTTTGTTGCCGTAACAAGTAAATATTTCTGAATAATCTCCGGCAGCCCCGATATGCAAGACAGTACTGACCTTCAGAAAACGCATGCTATTATCCAGCATCAGAAACAAGTGGTCTTCATAATCCAACGATCGCAATAACAGGTCTCCGGCTTCATTTTCAGTCTGGATCCGTTCAAGTGCCTTTTGCAGACGTTCCGGATTTACTGGCTTAAGCAGGTAATCGAGGGCATTGACTTCAAAGGCTCGAATAGCAAACTCGTCATATGCAGTGACAAATATAACTTTCGCGTTTGTTTTCAGTTTGTCCAACAGATCAAACCCGGACTCTCCGGGCATCTGGATATCGAGGAATATGATATCCGGTTCGAATTCATTGATTGTTTTAATCGCCGAAGGGGCATCCGCCGCTTCAGCAACCACTTCAATATTTTCATGATCACTTAACAGCGATATCAAATCTTTACGGGCGAGTCGTTCGTCATCGACAATAACGGCTTTTAGTTTACTGGACATTGTGTAATTCAACCTTACTTATTAGTTCTAACTGAATACAAACCCGGCCATTTTTTTCAGTTATTTCAAACTGGTACCGCTCTGGAAAGGCATTCTCCAGTCGATTTTTAATATTATCCATACCAGTCCCTGTTCCCATGTGATTAACACTTCCTGCGGGCGTTTTCTCCACCCATTTGCCGGTGTTGCATACTTCAATATTCAGATGTTGATTGACAACTTTGGCGGATATCCATACTTTTAACGGCATGGGACTGGTTTTCATCCCGTATTTAATGGCATTTTCAATCAGGGGATGAATCAAAAAACTGAGCACGGGATAATCTTCGGCTTCGTGGGAGATGTCAAAATTGACTTCAAGATTTTCCTCAAAGCGTTTTTTTTCGATTGCAAAGTAGTGCTGAATTGCGTCGATTTCTTCACTCAATGGTACATTTGAATAATTTTTACTGACCAGCGAATAACGTAAAAACTCGGCAAGTTCAGTAACCATATTTCTGGCATTGGTTTTATCTTCATCGATCAATGCCCGAATGGAATTCAGAGAATTAAATAAAAAGTGTGGATTGAGTTGATAACGCAGCATTTGGAGTTGGGCCGATTGGGCCAGTGCGTTTGCTTTTTCCACCTGGATTTCCTGTCGTTTCCATTCCTGCCAATATTTAAAACCCAGATATACGCCATTCCAGGCCAGGAAAAGGGGAAAGTTACTCAAAGTTGCCCGGAAAAAGGTCGCTGCTGATAATGTGCTGAAAACCTGTGCCGGTGAATAGACAAGTGTTGTGAATGCCAGATCGAGAGCGTACCAGAATGCTGTAAAAATAAAAGAAAAAGTGAAGACACTTATTATGAGGTTTCCAAGGGTTTTGTTTTGTAGTTGGATTATTTTATAGACGTACCGGAGAATTGAACTGATGATAAAGCCTGCAGAATTGGTTGCCAGACCGCCCCAGAACCATTTGGGAATCTGAGAATAGTACCGATAATTTGGTAAAGTTGTCAATATCCATAATCCGATCCACCAGGCGATTTGCAATATCCAGAAATTTTGTAAGTATTTGTCGATTGATTTTTTATTCATTTAAAGAGACTGTGTGTGATCGATTATTGTGTTGTTAATTCTGGACTTTATCATTTTCACAAGTTAAATATATTCAATATTAAGCATAAATTGATAGAAAATATTTGAGCGGTTATTTTTTCCGATAAACGGCAATGACAGATTTTTGATGGAAATTATATTATTATAAATTCAAAAAATGGAAGAAGTGATTTGCTTGACCTTTTAAAGATGTTAATCACCGTTTGAAGATTAGCAGTATTATTTTGCCGTATTGTAAAATATTTTCCAACTGAAATCGATTTATATTTTAGATGGGAATAGGATGAGAGAGAATTCAATGATACAGTTTAGATGGTTTTGGTTGCTGCTGGTTGGCAGTAACTTACTTTTTGCTCAAATCTTATCCGATGGGATAGTAGTTGCTGACAGTGTCGATTATCCACATGCAGTCTACGCCGGTGATATCGACGGGGACGGCGATAAGGATGTTTTATATCTCGGTTGGACAGATGGTGAAATCGGCTGGTTGGAAAATCGGGGAGACTTTTCGTTTGATAAACATTTAATAGTAACCGGCTTCCTGGGTGCCCGTTATGCTGAATTACTCGATATCGATCGGGATAATGATATGGATTTTATTGCCGTAGCCAGAACATCGGACCAGACGGCCTGGTGGGAAAATGATGGTGAGCAGAATTTTACAAAACATATAATCGACGATAGCCGAATTGGTCCGGCAACATTGTCGGTCGCCGATATGGATAATGATAGTGATGATGATATCGTTGTTGGTTGTTGGAAAACACCGGATGTACTTTGGTATGAAAACACCGGGAACCTGAATTATACAAAGCACACATTGAATTCAGGGGTGTTGTCTTTGTTATCCTATGTTGAGATCTGTGATATCAATGCCGACAATCTGGCGGATGTAGTTGCAATATCCTGTAATGACGGTGAGATTGTCTGGTTTGAAAATATGGGCAGTAATGTTTTTGATTTACATATTCTGGAATCGAATCTGGAATGTGGTCATACAGTGCGTACTGCGGACGTTGATCAGGATGGAGATTTTGATTTGCTGGCGGCCTACTATTCTCAGAATCTCTTTTTATGGTGGGAAAATGATGGACTTGGAAATTTTCAACGTCATTTGCTTGGTAGTGTTACAGGCCGGGCCATATTTTTGGAATGTGTTGATTTTGATGACGATGGTGATAATGATGTTGTGGGATGTACTGAATTCAGTGAAAACATATACTTTTACGAAAATGATGGTGAGCAGAATTTTATTTTGAAAATTATGGATAATAATATTACAGGATTAACATGTATTGATCTGGTAGATATTGATAATGATTTTGATCCGGAAATTATTGGTGCGGGTAGTACAGGAAATTCTATTGTGCTGTGGGGAAATTGTTCATATTCGTGCAGCTTTGGTTATTCAGTATATTCTGGTCATGCTCCATTGACGGTCAATTTCTTTGACAGTACCACCAGTCGTTTCCCTGTGAACCAATGGGGTTGGGATTTTGATAATGACGGAACAGTTGATAGCCACGATCAAAACCCGGTTTGGCGATATACTGAGCCAGGCGATTACAGTATAATGTTTAATGTGACGATTGATTCAGTTACGCAGAATAGTTATCAATCCAATGTGATTCATGTATTTGATGGGGAAAGTGCTCTTTTGTTTAATGGTGAAGATGGTATGGCGGTGTGTATGGCCACACCCGATTTAAATCTCGACAGCAGTTTTACCCTGGAAGCGTGGATAAAACCGAAAGGCTGGGGAGATAGTGGTACAACCGGATATGGGCGAATTATTGACAAAGATAAAATTAAATTTATGATTATTGGTCCTGGAAATAGCAACCTCAACGATAATTGTCTAACATTACAATTGGCACACGAAGAAGAGACATATAGTTTTCACTCAAGTCCTGAAAACAGTATCGATCTGGACGAATGGCAACATGTAGCATGCGTATATACTCCAGGCATAATACGATTATACATAAACGGTGTTGAACAAAATCTGACGTCATCTGTGGACGATATACAAGTCATTGGTAACAATCTCGATAATGAACTAATTATTGGAAATAATGTGTCGGAATTCTATACGTTTGATGGTATAATTGACGAAGTTCGTGTATGGAATCTTGGGCGAACAAGTCCGCAGATTGCCGATAATTATTCTATTTATTTGAACGGTGACGAGATTGGGCTTCTGGCTTATTGGCGAATGAATGAAGGAAGTGGTTCAAAAATTTTAGATTATTCGGTTTACTCCAACGATCTTAATTTAAATGATGTGGAATGGGCTCAAGGTGCATTGGAATATATTTCGGATATTGGCCATCCAAATTCAGAAATTATTCCGGAAATATTTAGTCTGAAAAATGCCTATCCAAATCCCTTTAATAATCAGACTGTAATCAGCTATAAAATTCCGGTTTGTTCAAATATTCAGTTATCCATTTACAATGTTTTGGGTCAGCATATCGCAACACTTGTAAATGAAAACCAGGCTGCAGGACATTATAGATTAAGATGGAATGGAAAAGATTCAGCAGGGAATACTGTCAGTGCCGGTATATATTTTATATGTTTGCAATCCAATGAAAATATAGAAACAAAAAAAGTACTTTTTTTGAAATAAAACAGAGGGGAATTCATGCTCAAGAAGACTTTTCAATTGATCCTGATAAGTATAACAATTCTATTTGCTGAAGGAACACTGGTGCGGGATCGTTTTTACAGTCCTGTTATGGAAGAGGAGTGTGATGTAAATGTATACCTTCCGGAGGTGTATGACACAAGCGATACGACACTCAGATTTCCGGTTATTTATTTTTTACATGGTGGTTTTGCAGATCATAATGATTACCCGGAACTTGAGGAAGTAGCGGAAGAAATGATGGATAATGGGTCTGTTCATCCGTTTATTTTGGTTAAACCCAATGGAGGTACTATTTCGTATTATGCAAATTCCTTCTCCTACGGATCAGTTGAAGATTTTATTGTTACCGATTTAATTAATTATATTGATTCGAGTTATCACACAATCCCGGAAAGAGAAAAACGTTCTTTAATGGGGCATTCCATGGGAGGAAATGGTTTTCGGATAATGTTTAAATATCCTGAATTATATTGTGCCGCGGCCGCACATGGTGGGAATATTCATCTTAGATCGTTCCTGGATATTATGATTCCGTCGATTGTTTTGGAAAATAGTGGCTCCATCTTGTTGGATCCCACCAACGGTGATTGGACAATGGCATTGTTTCAGGCGGCCAAAGCCTTTTCACCGAATTCGGATAATTCACCGTATTACTGTGATATTCCTATTAATCGACGTGGTGTTTATAATGAGACAATCTGGGCTGCCTGGCAAGAGAATGACGCGGCCTGGCAAGCGGCACATTATGATAGTGAATACAAAGTCAGTGTTTATTTTGATGCGGGTACTCAGGATATCTGGTATCCGGTCTCGGTAGCGTTTAAGGAAACACTGGACACACTGGACATTCCATATGTCTTTGATTCTTATGTTGGTGGACATATGTCAGATTTACCAGAACGATATCCGTTTGCCCTTAATTATCTGGATTCTGTAATGTGGTGTAATGAATCTGAAATTGAACAACCGGATTTAACTTCAGTACTTGTCGATTACCAATTATTTCAAAATTATCCAAATCCGTTTAACCCGGTGACAACCATTCATTATCGCCTGGCTTCTAAAACAGACATAAACATTAGTGTATATGATATGCTTGGGAACCACGTAAAGACTCTTAAAAATAATACACAAACTGCCGGGGAATACCGGATAGTCTGGGATGGAAGCAGCGAAAATGGGAACCAGGTTTCTGCGGGCATTTATTTTTATCAACTCCAGACAGGTAATTTTACTCAAACCCGCCGGATGATTTATTTGAAGTAATCCTCCAACTCCTTGGAGATGCGTAAGGGCTCATGGTCCCAGGGTGAGGACTGTGGGCCTTTACCTTTTTTAAAGATTGTTAAATCCGACCGTTTTGGATGAGTTGAGAAAAACGTTCAAATGACCTGTCGTAGGTTTTTTCCACATCCTTTGGAAAGCAGCAAGCCGGTAATTCCCGCATTTGCAAATGATACTGCAGACATTCACAACAGACACCTTTTCGGGAGCATGGTGAGTAACTGCAATTGCAATTAATGAGGTTATGTTGTTTATTGCATTCCATCTATACATCCCTTTATTAAATTATCTAAATTGTAAATGTCTGAGCATCTAGTATAATATCCAGGAAATTGCGATTATGAATGGGATTTTCCTTAAAATAAAAAAGGTGGGAGGGATCGTTGCTGTCTGATGAACCGTAATTCGATATATATTTATCAGAAATCAATGTTAACCTGTTTACCAGACCAGACTCAATTGAATCGGTTCGTCGAATCGGGAAGACTTTTTTTATGCGCATTTTTTGAGGAACGATATAATCGATATGCCAATGGAGTTTTTTTTGCTTGGAATGGTGTCGTTTAATTCGACCGTCCAGGGAGTTCAATGCTGAACCGACATAGACATAATACCCTTCAGAAAAATGGATCTTGCCAAGTTTTCCAACGACCTCATCGAATTCTGTTTCATTGTTTAATAACAGCATATAATTACCCTTGTTGACACATTGTTTACGAAGAATCGATCTGTTAATGGGTATTTCCCGTATACTCGATAAATCAATCGTAACAGGGTCAATTAAGTTAAGGCCGAGTGCGATAAATTTGACATTTGTTGCCTTAAGAAATTCCAGTCCGTAGTCATAGTCTGTATGAAAATTCGGGAAAAATGAATCAGCCGAACCATTCATGATCAAATAAATAGCATGACACGTTCTTTGATCAGTAGACAATTGTTGTAGCTCTCGAATGTGCTTTTGTCCACGTAAAGTCGGTGCATCGGGAAACATGGCAACATTGTTATGAACTAGAGTGCAGGACTTGATTTCAACTAACGATGACGTGTTGGGACCGGTTTGCAACCGAAAATCAAAGCGGGAATTCAGAATGCTGTATTCCCTGCGAATCGATTGAACTTCCGGAAAGATAGAATTCAATAAATTTCTTCTTAATAGCTCGTGAAATACGTCATTAACTTTTACTGTATCCAAAAATACAAATTTGCCATGGTACTGCGTTGAAACAACTTTGTACTGATATTTTCCGTTCGTGGCTTTTACGATATAGAAAGGGTGGCCGTCAACCAGGAATTCACTCATTCGGCCGGTGTTGGGAACATATGCCTGAATTAATTTTCCATCAAGAGTCAATTCCATCACAAAACGATTAGACCGGCGGACAAATTGAGCTTTGGCGAATGTCGGATAAATTTGCACGTAATGATGGCTGTCTATTTTTTTGCCAGTAACAGAAAATTCCACTTATCAAGTGTAAATGTTTCTTTTCCTGAAAGATCTATCTCACTGTCAGTCAGCGGATTAACATACCTTCCTTCAAGGTTTTTATTTTTAATATTAATAGTGTGAGACTGATCGGAAAAATTGAAAATTGCGATTATTTTATCATCGTCTTTTTCACGGATAAATGCGAAAATGTTTTTATCATCCGAAGTCTTAAGGCGGGTAATATCTCCACCTGATGTTCCGTTCCAAAGCGCCTTATTGGTCAGCTTTAGATTGAGCAAACGTGTGTAAAGTTCACGATTCGGATGATTCTGCCAGGGGATCAAATCCTTTTCAAAAAAGGAGAGCGGTTTATTCATTCCAGCTTCAAGACCGTTATATATGAGAGGCATTCCGCGAAAAACACAAGTAAATACAATAGACGCTTCCGTGGCATCACCAAGTCGTTCATATGCGGTGCCATTCCAGGAATTAAAATCGTGATTTGTAACGAATAACATACGGATATCATCGGGATGATAACGTCGGTTTTCTTTTGCGATCAATTGATCAAGATGACGAACATTCCGTTTGCCTATGGCCATATCATTCATCCAATAAGCATACGACCAAGCATAGGTCATATCGAAAGCCTGTTCATGAAGGTTATGTTCATTGGCTTCAGCCAGCATGAAAACTGGTTTAATCATTTCCAGTTCTCGACGAACATTATTCCAGAAATCTGTTGGAACCATTGCCGCAACATCGCAACGATATCCGTCGATATCGAATTCTTTAACCCAGTACTTCAACGACTCAGTCATGGCTCGACGTAAATCCGGATTATTATAATCCAGATCGATGACATCGGTCCAATCTTTGATTTCAGTGATATGATTTCCAAGAGAATCTCTGTCAAAATACTCGATATGTGTTTTTGTCCATACATTATCCCAAGCGGTGTGATTTGCTACCCAATCGATGATGATGAACATATCCAATTCGTGGGTTTTCTCTACCAAATGACGAAAATCCTCTTTCGTCCCAAATTCCGGATTGACATCAGTATAATCCTTGATTGCGTAATAACTTCCGAGAGTCCCTTTGCGGTTGATTTCTCCGATAGGATGAATCGGCATCAGCCAGATAATTTTCACACCCATTTTTTTCAGTTCTGGCAGATATTTTTCAAATTCCCTGAAAGTGCCTTCTTCTGAAAACTGCCGGATATTGACTTCATAGATGGCCGCGTTTTTACTCCAATCAGGGTGTATCATTGTTCGTTCGGAGGCGCCAAGTGTTGTCATAAATACTATTCCAATTATTAGGTTTGTTAAAGATTTCAATTAATTTCCCCGTTCATTCACGACACATATTGGCGGCTTTTTCCCGAATCACCGGAATGGCCTCCTCCATAATGTCTTTTACATCGCAATAGTTATAAGTTCGCTGATCAAAATCCCGGGATTCGATAGCATTCAGGAAGCGATTTTTGAATTCATTAAAATAAGAGCCGTAAATATGATAACTGTCGGCTTGATGAACATATCGGCCAAGTTTTACTATTTTTCCGGAAAGATCGGTTATCCGATTGGCGATTTTTTGCTGCAACTGGATCAGCGCAAACATATTCATAAACGCCGCTTTGTAGGCATCATTGGAACGAAAGCGGACATTTGTATTTAGATACCAGGTTTCGTCATCACCTTTTAATAATCGACACCAGATACTCTGTAGACAGGCTGGATCATAGCAGATATTGTCTTCCCAGACTTTCCAGGTAATGGCTTGGGCCCGTCGGGTGTAAGGGACCTTTGCAAGTTTTTGAGCAATTAATTCAATTTGATCAAATGGTTTTTCGATTCCCGGTACGGCATAATCAAACAGCCGTTGATGATAGGTATATTCCCATTTTGTGTCATCGGGATCGTCAGCATTTCGGATACAGTGGTCTTTAATGCCCTCAATGACTTCCAGAACATATTCCTGTAAATCCTCAAGTCCGCCAGGCATATCGCGATGGATCATCGGTTCAGAAAGAGGATTATGAATAACAACGGTCATCGAACAATCTTTGCTGGGTGGATCTTCAGGTTTATCGTATTCAGTTTTTATATCACAGCCTTTTCGGTAGGCTTCCAAAACTGATTTTTCCCAAGCTTCTGCCAATGAATTTCCTTCAACGAATAAAACAGGAATTTGTCCGTTCATTATTGCTCCTTTGGTTTAATAAAAATCAATGGAATATAAGGGATTAAGTTTGAAAATGGAATGGAAGAAGGATTAGCTTTTAACCAACCATTCCACAGCCTCGTCTCGATTATTAAATGTTCGAAAATGGTTTCCCCGATTGGATTCAACCGCAAATTCCTTAAACCGGCCTTTGATAAAATCCGGTGAAAGTACCAAAGCAAATTTCAGGTAATAATTAACGAACTTCTGCAAAATCAGTCCCAACTGGCCGGATTTTAGGTCGAAGAAATTTTCTGGAAGATTGTCAGGATAGAGTAAAACGCCGACCGCTTTGTGTTCGCCACAGAAACCGATGACATCAACAGTATCGCGTTCATTGTTGATTAATGTTTGATTTGGTAATCCCTCAATGAAAGTTTTTTCGTTAGTTTTGATTACTTGCATCTGACCATCTCCATGAAAATTTGGATGATATTTTAAGGCGAAAGTTTCAGGATGTCAACCTGAAAAAAATAACAATATGCGAATTATTATACTAGTAGAATAGCCATAAGGAGTAGAATTATATGATTTTGAAATTTGAAGATTAAAATTTTATTTTCAGTGAATCATTACTTCATTATCCCAGTATCTCATCAATCCAATCCTGAAACATCTTGCCAATTTCACTGCATTATCGTAAACTTTTCTGATATCAGACTATGAATAAGAAAAAGACAGTATATTTAATCGACGGCTCTGCAATTGCATATCGTTCTTACTTTGGAATGATCCGCAATCGATTGACAAATTCCGCCGGCCAGCCAACGGGCGCAGTGTTTGCTTATGTCAATTCATTGCTGAAGCTGTTGGAAGAAGAGAAACCGGATTACATCGGTATGGTTTTCGATGCTCCGGAAAAAACCTTCCGGCATAAAATCTATAAAGAATATAAAGCAACCCGCGAGGCCATGCCTGACGAACTGGTGTCGCAGCTGCCATATATTCATAAAGTAACTGAAGCGATGAATATTCCAGTGATCATTCGTCCCGGATATGAAGCCGATGATATTATCGGAACTCTGGCAAAAGACGGAAAAAAGCAGGGGCTGAAAGTCTTCATGGTCACTGGTGACAAGGATTTCATGCAGCTACTTGAAGAGGATGTTCTCGTCTATAAACCGGGCAGCGGATCGAAACCGGTTGAGATTATTGATATTGATGGTGTGATGGAAAAGTGGGGCGTTCGTCCCAATCAAATCGCAGACTATCTGGGAATGATAGGTGATACTTCCGATAATATTCCTGGGATTAAGGGAGTTGGCCCTGCTAAAGCCCGGCCATTATTGAAAGAGTTTGGCAGTCTTGAAAATATAATTGAGAATGTGGAAAAAATCGGTAATCCCCGTGTTAGGGACTTGATTCGGGATGGTGCTGAAGACGCGAAATTTTCCAAGATGCTTGCGACTATCGTAATCGATGTGCCATTGGAAATTAAAATTGATGAGATGCAGACGCAATCGGTTAATCGCGAAGAACTAACAAAACTGTTTGAAGAATTGGAATTTTATAGCCTGATAAAAACTCTGGGATCTGCTAAAAAAACTGAAATTGTCGAAAAACAGTATCAAGCGCTTAAAGAGCGTTTGGATATTGTAAGATTAGTAAAGACCTTACAAACCGTTAAAATGCTCTCAGTCGACCTGGAAACAACCTCCACGAGCCCGATGATTGCCGAGATCGTTGGCATTTCACTCAGCTGGGAAACAAATAAGGGTGTATATATTCCGATTCAGTATCCCAGTGCTCAGAAATCACTCTTCGGTAATGATGATAAAATTGAGTTTCTGAAACTTTTGAAACCGGTTCTGGAAAACACATCTATTCCCAAATGCGGTCAGAATCTGAAATATGATATGCTGATTCTACGTCGGTATGACATTGAATTAAAGAATGTCGAATTCGATACCATGATAGCAGCGTTTTTGATACAGCCGGATTCGCGATCCTATAAATTGGATAAACTATCACAGCAGTATCTGAACTATACTATGCAACCGATCGAAGACCTGATTGGCAAAGGCAAAACTCAGATCAGCATGGATGAAGTGTCTGTTGAAAAAGTGACTTTTTACGCGGCTGAAGATGCAGATGTGGCCTTACAATTGGTACCGATTTTCAAGGAAAAACTGATTGAAGATCAAACCGAGGAGATTTTCAGGACGATTGAGATGCCGCTGATTCCGGTACTTATGCAAATGGAACAAAATGGTGTATTTCTGGATACCGGTTTTCTAAAACTGATGTCGAAAGATCTGTCGAAACAGATTGAAAAACTGACGGGTCAAATCTACTTCGAAGCCGATGTAAAGTTTAATATCAATTCGCCAAAGCAACTTGGAGAAATTCTTTTTGACCAGTTGCAATTAAGCACAGGCCGGAAACGTTCCACTGCGGTGAATGTGCTCGAGAAACTGCGCGATGAACATCCGTTGCCGGGGCTGGTGCTGGATTACCGGACTCTGGCAAAATTACAGAATACCTATGTAGACGCCATTCCGCAATTGGTGAATCCCGAAACCAAACGAGTACACGGTTCATTTAATCAAACCGTTGCATCGACGGGGCGCTTGAGTAGCAGCGATCCGAATTTCCAGAATATTCCAATTCGGACCGACATCGGGCGTGAAATCCGAAAAGCTTTTGTCCCCCAGAAACCGGGTTGGAAAATTTTGTCGGCGGATTATTCCCAAATTGAATTGCGAATCATGGCACACCTTTCAAAAGATCCAGAGTTAATCAGGGCATTCAATGACGGGGTAGACATTCACACCAGAACAGCCGCTCTTGTATATGGAGTTCCTGAAAAACATGTTCTGCCGGAAATGCGCCGGGTTGCCAAGGTTGTGAACTTTGGGATTATGTATGGCGCCGGTCCCTTTCGAATGTCCGAAGAACTGAAAATATCTCTTAGCGAAGCACGTAAAATTATTGATAATTATTTTAACACATATCCGGGTATAAATAACTATATTATCAATACCTTAAATGAAGCCAGAGAAAATAGTTATGTCAAAACATTGTCCGGAAGACTTCGCTATGTTCATGACATCAACAGCAGTAACCGTAACATCCGGGAAGCTACGGAGCGGGCCGCGATCAACATGCCAATTCAGGGAACTGCGGCAGATATGATAAAGATCGCAATGATTCGTATCCATAATCGATTGATTCAGGAAAAATTACAATCGATGATGATTCTGCAAATTCATGATGAACTGCTTTTTGAGGTTGCAGAAAAGGAATTAGAAGTGTTAAAATCCATAGTGATTTCGGAAATGGAGCAGGCATTGCCGCTCGATATTCCGGTGAAAGTGGATGTTGGAGTTGGAAATTCATGGTATGAGGCGCATTAGTGGAAGCATCAATCACATTAAAGAATATCAGTAAGCATTTTAAGAAAAAATATGTACTTAGCGGATTAAGTATCGGTATCGAAAAGGGCTCAACTTTCGCAATTATCGGGCGAAACGGTGCTGGAAAATCGACACTGTTGCGAATATTATCAACAATTATGAAACCCGATAACGGAATTGTTTATATCGATGGAAAAGACATTTCGCAAAACCTTAAAGACGTTAAAAAAATCGTTGCCTATCTTCCGGATCATGATATTCATGACCCATGGCTTACCGGTATGGACAACCTGATAAAACGTGCGGCTTATCTGGGGATTGATAAGGATAAGTTCCAAGAATCCGTTATGCCTTTAGTTAAAATGTTCAAACTGGAAAACGAGTTGGCGGATTTTCCGGTGACCTATTCAAGAGGGGTGAAACGCCGGCTGGATATTGTGCAGACATTGATGGGGAATCCGGAAGTGATTATTCTGGATGAGCCAACCATGGGTCTGGATTATCTTTCACGCTCGATTTTATTGCGGTACATTCTTGATCATAAAGGGAAAAAGACATTTGTGCTATCGTCCAATGAATTCTCTGAAATTCAGACAATTGCCGACCGCTGGATTGTACTTGATCACGGCAAGATTCGCTTTGACGGTACACTGGAAAATATGGTGGCGCAAATTGAGTTGCCGTTTTTTGGAAATATTGAATTCCGACAGGGAGGATATCAATTAATTAAAACATTGCAGCATGTCAAGGAAATCAAAGAGGTTCGTGATCTTGGAAGGACGATTCAGATAGTGACCGATAATGTCCTGGATTTTGTTGCTGTTTTAAAAAAGTTAAATCTGGACGATGTCATTTCTATTTCCGGCAGCTCGATTCATATCGAGGAATTCCTCGATCAACTCAATGCCGATGAAGGATATTAATATGAAAAATTTCGTAAATATTGTATTATCAGAAATAAGACCATATCCAAAACAGGTCACTATTGCTGTGATGATCAATATATTATCCACGTTGTTATTATATCTGGTATTTATGCTAGGGCTTGGGCAACTTTTACCGCGAATTCTTTTTATCAATTTGAACGATTGGATGTTTCCGGGAATTGTCGGATTTATCAGCGTAATCATTGCCTTTAATCTGACACTGCAGGACTCGTTCCACACCAGTCGCGAAGGTAGTATCATCGACCAGATTCACTCCTCACCGTTATTGACGTATCAAATCTACATGATAAAAAGTCTGGTTTATTTACTGAAATCCTTTGGTCATTTGTTTCTTAGTAGTATTGTTTTGTTAATTGTCAGTCATGTTCATGTGGGATTTGTCAATCTGTTTGTGTTTTGGTTGTATTTTTTGGTCGGACTTATATTTATTAACCAGTTTGGTATGATTGCCGGGATTTTAGCAACGAATATAAAAATACGTAGTGAATTCACTATTATTCTTGTATCGGTCATTTTTCTGGCTTGTGGCGCTATTATTCCTTCGGTCCAATACTCTGGAATTCTTGGACAAATTATTCACTATTTTCCGGTTTCCATATTGATCGAAGGCGGCAGAGATATTTTGGTTTACAATACTTTAAGTGATGTCAATATGATTTACATTGTTGTGTTTTCACTTCTGTCTTATTTTGCAGCATTTCTAACATTTAAACGGTGGATATCACGATGAAAGCATATCTAGCTGGGGCAATCGAACACTCTCCAGACAAAGGCAAAGCATGGCGTGCTGACATAGCAGAGTTCCTTCAGCAGGAATTTGGCCATGATGTCTACAATCCTCATATCGAAGAACCGAAAATTCTGACACCTGAAGAACGTCAGCAATTTCGACAGTTGAAGACTGATGATCTTCCTGAATTCCAGAAAATTGTCCGCAAATTAATCCGAAATGATATTAAATCGATCCTGACAGAAATTGATTATGTAATCTGTCTTTGGGATGAATATGCTGAAAAAGGTGGCGGAACCTATGGGGAACTGACCTTTGCATTTTATCATGGAATACCGGTGTATATGGTCACTTCAACGAAATTGTTGGAAATCAGTGGCTGGATACTAGGTTGTACAACTGAATATTTTAAGAATTTTGATGAGTTGAAAACCTTTCTACAAGATAAGTTTAGGATTTCCAATTAAAATCCCTTCCAAGGGGAGCAAATAGGAATTGTTGATGAGTAAATCAGCATCCACAAAATCATACACCGTCGCTGAAATTCATCTGGATCATTTAATCCACAATCTGATCGAAATCCGTAAAAAAGTTGCTCCGGCTGAGGTTATGTGTGTTGTAAAGGCTGATGCTTACGGGCATGGAGCCATTGAAGTAACAAAGCGTCTTGTCAAAGAAGGTGTAGTAAATTTTGCCGTTGCCCGGTTAGCTGAAGCCATTGAATTGAGGAACGCCGGGATTGAAGAGAAAATATTAATATTCGGAAGTCTGTTTCCTGATGAAATCGAAACCGCGGCACTCAATGACATTCAGGTTACTATTACAGACCAGAAAGACATTGACACCGTCAGGGAAATTGCAATTCGGAATTCAATCTTCGTGAAAGTCCATTTGAATATCGACACAGGAATGGGCAGGGTAGGTATTCCCTTTGATCAGGCCCGTACTGCGATCATTAAAATAATCAATATCGAACAGATTAAACTTGAGGGTATTTATACTCACTTTGCGACTTCCGATGAACGAAATAAAGGGTTTGCGGAATTACAACTGCAACGATTTTACGATACTATAGATGGGCTTGTGGAGCATCTTCCGTACAGACCTGTCATTCACGCTGCAAATAGTGGCGCCATTCTTGATTTACCGGAAGCTAGGTTTGATATGGTTAGAGCGGGTATTTCTCTTTACGGTCATTATCCAACTACTGTGACGTCTCAATCAATTCCCTTAAAGCAGGTGATGACACTAAAAACCCATGTGGGGCTTATTCGTCGATTGATGGCCGGGAGTTCGGTAAGTTATGGTCGTAAATTCATCACTGAAAAGGATACATCGATTGCGGTATTGCCAATCGGTTATGCAGACGGCATTCATCGGATTATGACCAATAATGCTGATGTGATGATCAATGGAAAATTATACCCAATTGTCGGAACGATAACCATGGATCAGATTATGGTTGATGTTGGCGATGATCCTGTAAAGATTGGCGACGAAGTAATTTTCTGGGGTGATACACCGATGGGCAAACTTCAGGCAATAAAAGTTGCTCATCGGATTGGTACAATTTCCTACGAATTATGTTGTGCGATCACGAAGCGTGTGCCAAGAGTCTATTTTGGCTGATTCTTTGTATTAATGTAATCCAGAACAATATTTTCAATAATGGATAAAGGGGCGGTTCCGTTTTCCAGGATTAAGCGATGGAATTCTTTAATGTCAAACTGATCTCCAAGTTCTTTTTTCATTAATTCACGAAGTTTCAGAATTCGCAGTTCTCCGATTTTATAAGCACATGCCTGTCCTGGCCAGATAATATAACGATCAATTTCATAATACGACGCGATCCCGGCATTTTCATAAAGATAGTAATATGCTTTTTCCCTACTCCAATGTTTAGCGTGAATTCCGGTATCGACAACCAGCCGGGCTGCCCGGAAGAGTTCAGATTTTAAATATCCTAACTCTGAAAATATATTATCAAACCAGCCATTTTCGTACGCCAGTTTTTCGGCATATAACGCCCAGCCTTCCACCATATCTGTCGATGAGATGAGATTGCGAAACGGGTAATATTTAATTGCTTGTTGAGCAAGGGCGATTTGAAAATGATGTCCCGGGATTGTTTCATGATAGAGTAGTGTCTGCATACCAGGTTTTCGGGGGAGTGCTGACAGATTTGTATAAAATGCAGCCTGAATCGTGCCATCCATCGATCCGCGCTGATAATGTTCACCGGAATAACTCACTGCATAATCGGGAATTGCTTTTACAGATACTAGTGCTTCCGGTAATAGTGAAAAATAATTTGGTAATTTTAGTCTGACAATCTGAATCATTTGATTAAAATCGTCAAGCACCTGCTGCCGGCTTTCCGGAGCATAGGAGTATGTAAACCGGGGATCAGTACTACTGAACAACGCGGTATTGTATTGATGAAAATTTTGATCGAAGGATTTGTCTTCCGGATATCCAATTTCAATCAGTTTTTGATTAATTTTGTTCTGAATTCGCTTGATTTCCTGAAGTCCAATTTCATGAATATCGTCAGCATTATAATTTGTGCCGGTATGATTTTGAAGGCAGAATTGATAATAATTGTCGCCGTCGGGGTAATGCCATACTCCGGCACGACTATCACTCAGATCAATGATCTGTTTACATTGATTTATTAAAAGTTCGTAGGCAAAGTAAACACTGTCCTTAACAAGGTTATAGGCCTGTTTTTGAAAATCCTTTTGATTACGTTTCCGGATTTGAGATTCATTTAACCGTTGGACGAAGGTATAATAATAGGCGTTTTCCTTAGCATTAGTTATTTTGGATTGCTCCAAAATGTTGATATATTTTGTAATAATGAATCTCGGTGGAATTATTCCATTCTCGATCTGAACAGATAATTCTTTTATGTCAGACCGTATGCGTTCAGGGAATTGCTTTAAACGTTCAAGATACCTTTCGGCATCATCGAGGGAATTAATCGGGTGGTGGGAGGTCATTAACTGAGTAAGCGCATAATGAGTGCCGAAATAGGGATTTATAACGGTAGAATAGAACTGGTATTTTTCACCGCCTAGAGTCAGATTAATATGGTTTTCTAAAATCCGGGCATTAATTCGATCATCCTTATTCAGTTCTTCAATATTGATTGTTGATAACCTTTTTTGATAATCATGATAACGTTGGTACTCAGCCTTGATATTTTTTGGTGTGCGCATAGTGAGCAGCGAATTATCGATAAGAAAAGCGAATGTATCTGGTAAACCCAACAACGTGGCGAATTCGGGATCGTTTTGAAGGGTTTCAGTAAAAATTAAATCGAAAAGAATGTTTATTTGACTTGAGTTGCTATTTGAATGCAAAGGTAGAACTGCAATAGGCAGAGTGAGAATGATTAAAACACATAAGATGGTTTTTATCATATCAGTAATTTGCGAATATTTTTGTTAGATACAATTCAATTGATATTATCTATCCGCACCCTGAGCACCCGTTGCATTCTGATTGCGGATTTGAATATTCGTGTTTGTATGTATGGAAGAATTCCACCAATGCTGGCTTCAAAATCTCTTTTTCATTGTCCGATATCGAGTTGTTTAATTGGACCTGTTCCCACATCATCTCGGCGATATCTTCGTCATTTTCAGGGAATGAGATCAATGTGCAGAATACACAGTCATCTAACGCTAAAAGTGTATATTCTTTTTCTGTCGTTTTTAAAATGAATTCTTTTTTTTCACAATTACAGCTCATTGTAATCCTTCTTAATATGTGATTAAATAGATTCCGGCAATAATAACCAGAATTCCGCAGATTTTTCTTAGTACCGTAACTGTTCGGGAATCTGAAGACCAATTCAGATAATTCTGAACCCAGGTTCCGAAGGTTCCAGCACCGATAATGACAGAACAATGACCAATTGCATAGAAGATCAGCAATAGAATTGCAGTGATGATTTTTTCTGATGAAAGATTGAACACGATCCCAAGTATTGGTGCCATATAAGCAAAAGTACATGGCCCGACACCAAGCCCGAAGAAAAGCCCCAGGATAAATGCTGCTTTTAAGCCCTTTGAGTTCACTTTTTCAGGATTAAAGATTAACCAGTTCAGATGAATAATATCCAGCAGGTAAAGCCCGATAATGATGAATATTATAGCAACAATGATATTGCCAATGGAGCCAATGTCTCCAAGCATCCTCCCGAATGTGGCTGTTATAAGTCCGACAAGAAGAATTGATACCATAATTCCGAGGGAAAACAACAGCGAAATCAGGAATGCATGATGCGTGTTATTCAGTTTCTGTTTATTAATAAAACCAATGACAAGTGGAATGCTTGATAAGTGACAGGGACTAAGTAAAATACTTAAAACACCCCATGAAAAAGCCGCAAAAAGCGCAATACTAATATTGCTGTCAAGAGCATTCGCCAATTGATCAAATAACTGAGTAATCATTAGTTTGTAACCGGTTTTAATCCTTTTGACTTGAGGAATTCATCAATATTTTTTTCCGGGAAAAATCCCTCGTGACGGAATAACTCATTTCCGTTACTATCCAGGAAAATTTGGGTTGGAATGAGACGAATATTGTACTGTTTTGCTATTTCGCGCTCTTTTTTAATATCATGGAAGATTACATCTATCTGATTACCGTAACGTTTTCCGATCGATTCGAGAATCGGTTCCATTTTTTTACAGGGAATACAAGTTGTAGAACCCAATTCCAGAAAGGTGACCTTTTGGATTTCAGTATTCAATATTTCCCGCTCAGTTGAGCATATTTCTTCAGGTATTTTGGACTCAGCGCATGAAGCAGCCGACGGGCATTTACCGCAATCCTGGGCAACTGCTTCAGTTTTCTTTTCGCAGGATAGTGCCGTTACCATAATAATAATGGCAAAAATAAATGGAATTTTCTTAAGCATGATTTGCCTCCATAAGCCAATGAGCTAAAGTGGCTTTTGTCGGGATTTTGCCACTGGATAAGGCTTTTCCATTGACGACGAGTCCCGGTGTCATAAAAATCCCATAATCCGCGAATTTATTAATTTCAGTCACTTTTTGAATATTGGCATCTAGATTATTTTCTGTTGCAACATCATAGCATAATTGTTCCAGTTTCCTGCAGTTTGGGCATCCGGAGCCCAGTATAATAATTTCCAGCATCATTCCTCCTTAATTATTTTCAATCTTTGATTTATAGAAGTTGTTAAATTGTTCATATATCTCGTCCCTGATTTGGCGATAAACATTTAATATTTCTTCAGGATTTCCTTCAGCCTCAGCGGGATCTTCAAAACCTACATGTAACCTGTTTTTAACGTTGCCCAGGAAAGCAGGGCAGGTTTCTTTAGCACTGCTGCAAACGGTGATAACATAATCGAAACTGTCATTCAGGAATTGATTCACGGATTTTGGTGAATTGTTGGAAAGATCAATTCCGACTTCATTCATGACGATTATAGTATTTGGATTAACGTTGTCAGCCGGGTGTGTGCCGGCAGAAAAGACTTCAAGGCGGGGATCAAAGGATTTTAAAAATCCTTCCGCCATTTGGCTTCGGCAGGAATTTCCGGTGCATAAGACGAGGATTTTCATGTTTGTTCCTTTATCATTGATGAAAATTCTTTATGAATACAGCGCGTTAAATGTCATGAATACCGCGGCGGCCAGAGTGGTATAGGCAAAAATCGATTTTAATTTTTCCGGTTTGGTTTGAATTGCGAATTTACCACCAATTATTCCACCCAAAATTGCGGCGCAAGCGACCGGAACAGCCCAGGATGCGTCAAAGTGACCTTTGGCGGCATGGCCGGCAAAACCCATCAGCGCAGTTACTGCAACCATGGCTGAAGACGTACCTACCGCAATTCGCATAGGAACACCACATAGTAAAACCATCAGCGGTATTTTAAATGATCCTCCCGATATACCCACCGCACCGGCAGCTAGTCCGACGGCAGCTGTGATCGGAATCGCCAGCCAGAGATTAACCACGTACTCTTCATTGCCAAATTTTCTGTGCCAATAACCGAATCCTCTTTTTTCCAACATCGGCTTATCTTTTACCTTGATCATCATTAAAAAACCGGCAATTACAAGAAGTCCTGCCAAAGCAAATTTAAGTGAAGTCCCGCCGACATAAGATGAAAAATAGCCACCAACGAAGGCCATTATATCAGTTGGCGGATCGATTACAAGTGCGAGTTTCCAATCTACTAATTTGTGTTTCTGAAAAATCAGCATACCTGCAATAGCGGTCATCATAAGGATAAATTGGCCGGATGCCGCTGCCGGGTGCATTGCCTGACCCGCTGCTACCAATATCAGAACGTAAAAATTTCCGCCGCCACGCCCGGTCATCGTCATAAGAACGGCAATGGTAAAGATTATGAACATCAGGATTATAATGTTCATGATAGTTTTTTCCGTCGTTTAAGAAGCTTACCGGGTTTAAGTTCATCCGTCAGGCTGCTGTAACCACCTTCTATAATTCGTACATTGTTATAACCATTTATTCGCAGAAAAGCGTATACCATGCTTGCTCGAATTCCGGCCGGGCAAAATATGCCAATGAGCGGTCCTTTTGGGATTTCAGTGAAATGATCGGGAATTTCATCGATCGGAATCTCGAGTGTTGGCTGGTATAACGTAAAGCAGACAGAAGCGATCTCGTCGCGGGAACGGACATCCAAAAAAAGGGCATTGTCCGTAGAAAAAAAATCGGCCGCAGTGATTTTGTGGTTTCCACCGCCAAAGAAATCGAAAGTCATCGTTTTTAAAAATTTTTTCATGTTTGGTATCTTTTTAACCCTTTTGTTAAAAATTCTCTAAAATATTGGGTTTGTGCGTATTTCCAGATTGGGAGTAATTAAGCATACTCTAAAATAATTCTCCGTATACCCATCCGGAAATTGTGGCCATCACAATGACGAGGCTGACATAAACGACTGTTTTCTGAGTTCCGATAACACCACGGATCACGAGCATATTGGGAAGTGATAATGCCGGGCCGGCGAGAAGTAATGCCAAGGCAGGACCTTTACCCATGCCATTGGCGATGAGTCCCTGCAGAATTGGCACTTCGGTCAATGTTGCAAAATACATAAATGCCCCGGCGATTGAAGCGAAGAAATTAGCAAATAGTGAATTCCCACCAACAAGAGAACTGATCCAGCGATTAGGGATAATTCCCTGACCATTTTCAGGACCACCTAATAGAAATCCAGCGATCAGAACGCCAATTCCCAACAAAGGTAAGATCTGTTTAGCGAATCCCCAGCTGGCAGACATCCACTCCGATGCTTCGCCTTCAGTATTGGATAATAAAACACTCAGTGCAATGACAGCGGCAGAAAAAGCGATAATGGGATTGGACGGAAAGAATAGTGCTAAAGTAATAACGGGAATAACAGCGGTGATAACGTGAGCGAGTTTGATTTTTACGATATAAATTAAGGATAATACCAGGCCAAAACCGAATATTCCTGTAATTAGCCATTTATTGGAATAGATGAAATGCCATATGCCGTTATCCGTATCCGGTCGTCCCCAATTCACAAATATGAGGATCATCACCAAGGTGAAAAAATGAATGGCTGTTTGCCAGATTGGACGAGACTCCTCGGGTTCCGGTATCGCCAATTGGGCTTCGGCTTTGGCTTGTTCTTCTTTACGATAAATCAGATGCATAGTATAACCAATCACTACACTGAACAATACTGCGCCGACAACCCGGGCAATGCCCAATTCTGTCCCGAGAATTCTGGCGGTTAGGATGATTGCCAGGATATTGATTGCAGGACCACTATAGAGGAAAGCAATCGCAGGCCCAAGCCCGGCGCCGCGTTTGTGAATTCCGGAAAAAAGAGGAAGAACAGTACAGGAACATACCGCCAAAATTGTACCCGAAACTGACGCAACGGCATAGGCAATCCATTTTTTAGCGGAAGCACCGAGATATTTAATGACAGCATTCTGGCTTACAAATACTGAAATGACACCGGCAATGAAAAAAGCCGGTACCAGACAAAGCAATACGTGTTCCCTGGCGTACCATTTTACCAGGCTGAGGGCTTCGTAGATCGCAAGAGTAAACCGAGAATTTCCAATCGGAAGATAAAATGCTGCCAGGAATATGACAATAATCAAGATTAGTTTTTTATATTCTTTTTTCCAATTCATCGAAATATCCTTTTTAGTTGCCGCAAAGATTGACCCGGTCGATGGTTTTCAGATGTTCTGCATCGGATTTCACTGGATCCGCTGTAGCCAGCCAATCGGAAATAATAGGGAGGAGCACACTGGCTTTACTATTTGGGTTTAAAGTATAATTAACCCATTTTGCGTCTTTTTGATCACTGATGTATCCTGCATCCCTTAGAATTGATAGATGCTTGGACACAGTTGAAGTTGCCAATTGTAACGCTTCGGTGATTTCACAGACGCACAACGGTTTGATTTCCAACATCTTAATAATCCGTAATCGGTTTTGGTCCGAGAGGGCTTTGAATAGTTTTGTTAGTTCACGCATATTATCTCCAAAATATTGAATTGTCATTTCGACAATTGGCGAAATATAAAAAGAATGTGTCTATCTATCAAGCAAATTTATGTTAAGTGTATTAAAAAAAAATGCGGGAGAATTTCTCCCGCATTTTTAAATGGTATTTAATATTTTCTATTTATTCGAAGCCACTTCCGCCATTATCTTCTTCAAAATCACCATTTTCCGAATCACCATTGCGTTCCCGCTCGGTTTTGTAATTATTGATGTTATACGTCAGAGTAAAAGACAACATTCGTGGCTGACGTTCAAATTGTACATAAGAGTAAAAATTTGGGCCCTCGTTTTTATGGAAGTGAGAGGCAGTCCCGAATAAATCACGAATTTGCATCGTTGCAGATAGTTTTCGGTTCATGAAATCTTGTTTAAATGCAAGGTTTGTAAAAAACATACCGCCATTTTTCCCTTGAGCGCTAACTGTCGCACTGCGATAATTCCCACTGAATTGAATTCGTGTTGATTTGCCAAGACGAAATGTATTATTAACTCTGGCTCCCCAATTAAAACTGCTTTCGTCGAAAGGTTCACCGTAGAGAACACCTTTCACTCGATAGTTATAAATGTTTCCCATGAGATTTAAATTCCACCATTGAACCGGAAAAAGTGTGAGCATGGTTTCAGTCCCAAATGAGTAATCCTTTCCAATATTATCAAATGTATGAAGAATAATATCATCGTACTGTTTGTATAAAGTCTGGACTCTTTCAATTTTATTATTGGTCACTCTGTAATAGGCTTCAACTGAAAACAGAGATTTTCCAAAGGTTTTTTGATATCCCGATTCATATGAGTCAATATATTCAGGTTTCAGATCCGGATTTCCTCGACGGACATTATAGGCATCCATATAAGTAATAAATGGTTCGAGGTACCAGCCACGGACACGATCAATACGTCGGGTGTAACTTGCCATAATTTGTTGGCCATTGTTAAAGGAATAGGAGGTATGTAAGGTTGGATAAAAGTCCCAATCTTTGAAGTAAAAGCTGCTGTCTGAACCTGTTAAATCAATAAATTGATATGTATACTCTCCGCGAACTCCAGCTTGATAACCGAAATTACCCATTTTTCCGGCATATAGTAGGTAAGTTGATTGAATTGCGCGTGTATATTCTGTCGATTGTGAATAGTTTACATCGGGGATATAGGCATGACTATCGGTATTCCAGTAATCCATTGTATTATCATCTTCTGAAAGACTATATCTTGATTGATATCCGGCCTCAATTTTATCATCTCCATTGATTGGAAGAACGTAATCAAGATTATAACGTAACCTGTTAGCAGGCCCGGATTCAGTCGATCGTTGACCAAAGTTAATAACTCCATTTTCATCGAGTTGTTCACTTAATGATTCTTCGTCCATATTACGGCGACTTAAGTCGATTTGTGTACTTAATTCGTGTCCTTCTTTTTTAAATTTGTGGCGGTAATCCAGATTCACAGAATAAAAATCACCACTGCGTTCTGATTCACTTTTACTGGTGTATTGGAGTGTATCGTCTCCGGGAACAGTCCATAATAAGTAATCGTTCTCAGAATTACGTCCATGACCACGTCCACCATATCTGAAACTGAAACGTAAGAGATCAGCATCACTAAGATTCATGTCAATTCCGCCTCGAAGGCCCATGGAATTTCCACCCCATTCAGAATCGCCATATGTGTTATTATATGAAGTTGTGTCAGAATAATAGGTTCGTTTCTTGCTTGTTAAATTACCGGGCATATTACGATAGCCATAGTCGGCTCCAATGAAATAACCAATTTTTTTCTTTTGAATGTTAATCAGAAAATCCCCACCATAATTCCCAAAGGTTCCAGCGCTCACATTCACTAATCCTGCGATTCCGGATTTATCTGATTTTTTTGTAATGATATTTATAATTCCAGCTACTCCATCAGGGTCATATTTCGCCGATGGATTAGTGACAATTTCAATATTCTCGATAGTACTGGCAGGAATGGTTTGAAGTGCATCATTAGCATCCAGCACAGATGGACGACCATCTATTAACAGATTAAAACTTCCACTACCGCGAAGACTGACATTGCCTTCAATATCGACACTGACCGAAGGAACATTTTCAAGTACATCCACAGCAGTACCGGATAGGGAAGTGAATTGTTTACTGACATTGATGACTTTTTTATCGATCTGAAATTCAATAATCGGTTTTTCACCGAGAACTTCAACACTGCCCATTGCGAGTACATCGGGAGTGATTTCAATTCTGCCAAGATTAATTTCGCTTTTATTAGGTCGAAGTAAAATAGTATCGATAGTGAATGCATCAAATCCGATGAATTTAATTTCCAGGATGTACATTCCCGGTCGAAGATCGGTTAAATGGAAAAATCCTTCGGTATCAGTAATCGTTCCGGTGACCTGTTCCTGTGAACGTTTACTGTATAAAACGACATTGGCGTATTCTACCGGCTTGTTATTTTTGGAATCGAAGACGAATCCCTTGATCCAGCCGGTGGTCATGGCATAACCTTGTCCCTGACCTGGCTGGGCTTGAGTTTTAGTAAAATTACTGACCCAAAGTGTCAGCAGTAGTAAGACGAGAATGTAATTGTGGCGGTGTTTCATACATTTCCTTTCTGGTCTGAGTATTCAATCTGTCAATCGCCAAAGGGTGCTAATCTACAAAAAAATATCTGAATCAAAACACATTTTAAGGATATTTTTCAAAAATCGCGATCTTGCCCAAGGTCTATTAGATGATTGTTTATCTGAAAAAGTTAAAAGAAATCAGCAGATTGCAAACGGGAGTTATTTTGTGAAATAAATTATTAGAAAATATTGTTAAAATTTGTTAGTTTTGTGACATTACTAATGAGATGGTTACTACAAAATAAAACAATAGAATCGGATTAGAAGCGGATTTATCTATAGGAGAACTGCATGACAGACAGACAGGGAAAAACTTTATTCAGTGTTATTTTGCATTTGCCGGAGATATCGGGTGACAATTTGGGTGGACTATCCAAGTTGATAGATTCCGTGATCAATCAAGGCCTGGATGTGCAGGAAATCGTAATACTGAACCACCAGAAAAATAGTGTACCCGTATTTGAAATGAAATCAAGTACGATGACTGTTATCGATTATGATACTAAAAATATGGCAATTGCGTTAAATAAATGCATTAATACTATCACAGGCAGTCATGTCCTCTATATTGATAATACAGATGCTGACATTGAACTCAAGCGATCATTCCTGGAAGTAGCTGATATCATTATCCATAAATATCCGAATTTTGGGATGCTCTATGCTGATTATGATCTAATTGAAAAGGGCGAGCGAAAAGAGATCTGTTTACTGAAGCATCATCACGGTCGCTTGAGAGATAATCAGGATTATGGACGTGTGTTTTTGTTTTCGATGAAAGCATTGACTGGTATCGACAATTTTGATGAGTCGGTGAAATACAATCTGATGTACGACACGCGCTTGAAATTATCAGAAAAATACGAGATAGTTCACATAGCGAACAAATATTCCGGGTCACTTTACAGTGTTGTTGCCCAGGGTAAAAAGCACAATGTTTTTGACTATCTTCTGGCTGGCAAAGACATCCAGCAGGAAGCGGAAAGAATATTGACGGACCATTTAAAACGGATTGGCGCGTACCTCGAACCGAATTTTAATCATCATAAACGACCGGATTTTGGAAAAAAATACGATTTGATCGCTTCAGTTATCATACCGGTAAATAACCGACCGGAGTTTATCGAATCGGCATTAACCTCGGTGTTTAATCAAACAGAAAAAAAGATCGAAGTGATTGTGGTTGTGAATGGTGGCATCCAGGATCCGACAGTCAAGGAAGTTAATAAATACCTTCCCGGAGGTATCTATTTTAATGAATCGCATCCGCCGGTCAGACTGGTTGTATCGGATATCAATAATATCGGTTTATCATTGAATCTTGGAATTAAACTGGCAAGTGGGCAGTATTATATTCAGTTAGACAGTGATGACCGTTTAAAGCCCGATGCTGTTGAAAAGGCTGTGGCTCTGTTTGAATCTGACCCTGAAATCGGTATCGTCATTGGTTCCTATGAAGTTTGGAAGAAAAAAGATGATGGTGAGTTTATCCGGATGGAAGAAATTCCAATCGTTACCCATGATGAATGGACCGACGATAACGGACGTAATAATCTGTTTCATATCAATGGTGCCGGTGCACCACGTTGTATTCCGATAAGTATCATCAAAGAAATGGGTTACTTTGGTATCAATGACGAACCCTATGCCCGAAATTACGGTGAGGATTATGATTTGGTTATGAAAATCAGTGAAAAGTACAAAGTCGGACGGATTTATGACCCGATATACGAAGTAGTTCGGCATTCCGGTGGTACGGATCACAGCATTGACCAGGTGACAATTGACCGGAATGATGAAGCCAAAGACTATATGCGGCTCTTAGCCATTCAACGGAGAATCCAACTCTGTCATAATTGATACAAACGATTAATAAATTGCATAATTGGCGTTAATGGACAAGTGTTTACAGAAACAGGTAAGCGGTTGTGAGTTTTGGATAAGTACCGTATTTTGAGATTAACTATTTCAAGTAAAACGCTTATATTTGATTTAATTGAAAGTGGGGAAAATGCAGGAATTTTTACTTATCGGCGTTGATGGTGGAGCAACAAAGGTGAATTGCTGGTCGGTAAATGTCGACCATTCGGGCAAATTCAGTTTGGGCAATATCAATGCAAGCCGCAGTTATGCCGAGTATCCTGAATATGACCCGGAATTCACTCCGGTTGATCTTCAAGTCCAGTTGGATGAACGGTCTAGTGGGAGCATTCGACCAACCGAAAAAGAAATTCAGCAGGCGATTGCTTATACAAAAGCCTGTGCTGATTCAATAATTGAAGTAGCCGGGAAAAGTAATAAATCACGGGTTTTAATCGGTGTTGGTATGCCTGGTTTAAAGACCGAAGATCAACGCGGAATTTCTGCAATGGCCAATGGCCCCAGGCAAATCGATTATGCAAAAAATCTGGAACAAAAATTATCAGTTGCGGGAATTGAACTGATTTCACCCATCAGCCATATTGGCAGTGATGCATTTTATTGCGGTCTGGGTGAAGAGTACGCTTCGGCCGGTCAGTTTCGCAATGTTAAAAATTCATATTATCTGGGTGGCGGTACCGGAGCAGCTGATGCGCTGAAACTTGGCGGACAGCTGGTTTCTCTGGATAATATTAAAGAATGGTTTATCAAAGCATGGGAGATGAAATGCCCTGAAAATCGGTCTATTGAGACTTATGTTTCATCCCGTGGGATTCAAGCGTTATACGGGGAACTTTCAAATCAGTCACTGGCCGAATTAAATTCACAGGAAATGTATCCGCCACAAATCAGAATGAAAGCACTTGCGAGAGATTCATATGCCCGTGAGACGTTTGAAAAAGTCGCCAAATACCTTGCATTATTATTATATGAAAGAATAACGACTTTATATGCTGGCTGGCAGGAGATTTTCAAATTTGGCAATCCGAATCGTGCGATTCCTGGCAATCAACACCCCTATCTTGGTTCATTATTTGATAATATAATCATCGGTCAGCGCCTGGGTGATATGCTCAGGGAATCGAAGAATGATAGTGTACTTTGGCAGCCTTTTATTCAGTCATTGAATCTGCTGATTTGCGAATCCGCCGTGCTGGGCGATGATGCTAAAAAACACTATTGTTCACAAGATAAATTTGACGAAAATCGGTTAGTTATTTCCAATTTGCGTGAAGCGCCTGCGTTGGGTGCCGGAATTGATGCCTATTTAAAATTTATGGAGTAAACACTATGCTTACACCTAATATTATTCCCGATAAAGAACCTATATTAAATGTTGGTATTGTTTTACCGGAAGATAAATTTACCAAGATTCAAATTGAAATCCCGACCTCCCCGGAATACAGGCTGATTGCCTCTGATAATGAATATCAAACACTGAAAAACAAAGACAATTTGAGATTTGAAATATCCGGAAAGATCATATCTGTTAAAATTAATGAGAATGTAGTTTCTGGAAATGAATCATGGACGATTGAACCGGTAGAATCCTATGTGGTTATGGCTAATAAATCCGGGTTGAAAGTGAATGGCGTTGTCGCAGGCAGGGGGTTTCACTGGATAAAGAATATTGACGTATATTTACCCGGTTCAGTTGAATTGCGTATTGTCGATGACGTTTTATTGGTAGCGAATATTGTCCCGATCGAACAGTATCTGATGTGTGTCGCTACTTCTGAGATGGGGGCAGAATGCCCACCTGCTCTGATAGAATCTCAGACAATCGTAGCCCGTTCGTGGATGCTGGCAAATATTGAAATGAAACACAGAAATCTCCAGCTGGACGTCTGTAATGATGACTGTTGCCAACGCTATCAGGGCACGACTTATCTTAGTGATGAGGCCATACACGGCGCATTGAATACATACGGTAAAGTTTTAATCGCCGAAAATATGATTTGTGATGCCCGGTACTATAAGAGTTGCGGAGGAATCACTGAGACATTTGAGAATGTTTTTGGTGATGAGCCGATCAGTTATCTTCAACCAGTTGTCGATGCTCCCGATTCGTTTTCACATGAAGCATTGCCACTGGATTCCGAAGAAGCCGTCCGCCGCTGGATCGATACTGTTCCGGAAACATTTTGCAGTCCTTACACAATTCCCGGGAGCGATCTTATTAAATATTTAGGCAGTGTGGATGAAGAAGGTGAGTATTTTCGCTGGAATTTCCGCTACACTCAAAAGGAAATCACGGCGTTACTGAATTTAAAACTCGACCTCAATGCCCGTGCAATCCTGTCCATTCTACCGCTTCAGCGCGGATATTCCGGCCGTCTGAAAAGAATAAAGATAGTCTATCAGACCAACGATGCTATGCAAGAGTCGATCGAAATCCAGGACCAGTACGTTATCCGCCAGACATTACATGAACTGTTTTTGTACAGTTCCGCTTTTATTGTGAATGTTGAGGAAGGTGAAGCCGATATTCCGATTGCATTCAATTTAAAAGGTGCGGGCTGGGGGCACGGTGTGGGATATTGCCAAATCGGGGCCTTAGGAATGGCGCTGAAAGGCTATTCCACTGAGGCGATTGTACTTCATTATTATCCCGGTTCACAATTGAAGAAAATTTATTAGATAGGAATATAGTTATGTCAGATTCTATCCAAAAATCAGAAAAAAGCACCCGTTCGGGCTGGTGGTGGATTCCTTCTCTATACTTTGCTGAAGGTATTCCATATATCATTGTCATGTTTGTCGCCAGTGATATGTATAAAACGTTGGGTGTATCGAATGCCAAATTTGCATTCTGGACCAGTCTGCTTTACCTGGCCTGGGTCGTAAAACCACTATGGAGCCCGTTTATTGATATATACTCAACTAAACGAAAATGGGTAATTGGGATGCAGATTATACTCGCAGCGGCTTTTATTGGAGTTGCGCTGGTATTGCATACACCATTCTGGTTTCCACTATCGCTTCTGTTTTTATGGATAATGGCTTTTTCCTCGGCGACGCATGATATTGCTGCCGATGGTTTGTACATGCTGGCCCTTGATGGGCACGGTCAGGCATTTTTTACCGGTATCCGCAGTACTTTTTACCGGGTTGCAATGATTGTGGGACTTGGTTTACTTGTGATGCTGACTGGAGTTATCCTTGATCATACCGGGTTGGATCCTTTGAAACTGAATATCCAGGTTGTTCCCCAGTCCGAAATTCAGGAAGTGGTCAATCCAGCTGATATTATCATCAAACCATCTGACGGAATTCCAGAAATACTGGTTTTTCCCAAGGATATAAAAGTTCCGATCTATAATCACAGAGATCTGAATCCATGTGATTCAACTAATATATACTTTGTGTTGTCCGCCGCACCTGAAAACGGGAAAATTGTGAATATGACCTTTGGCCAGAAGAAAGGCAGTCAGGATATATATCTGGCCAGTTCAGGTATCTTTGACTTCGATAACAGTAACTGGAATATTCCGCAAAAAGCCACGCTCAAAGTCAAACACAATCTCCAGACAAAAGCGAGTGCGCGGTTTGATGCCCAGGCCGGTGATGTACCGTTTGCATGGTCGATATCGATTGGATTTCTTGGATTACTTTTCATTATATTTGCTTTTTACCATAAATATATGCTTCCACGGCCTGTAGGAGACAAGGATACATCTGAAGAAAAAGGGAAAGACTCTTATTTTGAAGTTTTTGCATCATTTTTCAGAAAAAAAGAGATTATTGCTTCGGTTGCCTTTTTGCTTTTATATCGATTTTCCGAATCGCAATTAACAAAAATGGCTTCACCATTCCTGCTAGATGCCCGTGAAAATGGTGGTCTGGCATTATCATTAACCGAAAAGGGGCTTGCCTATGGTACTATCGGGTTAGTTTCTCTATTGACCGGCGGTATCTTGGGCGGACTGATCGCATCCCGTGACGGGCTTAAAAAGTGGATATGGTGGATGGCCATTGCAATCAATATCCCGAATGTGGTTTACATTTTCATGTCCTATGTAATGCCGGACAGCCGCGCTGTGATTTACGGTTGTATCGCGATCGAGCAACTCGGGTACGGATTCGGATTCACCGGGTATATGCTTTATATGTTGTATATTGCCGGGCAGGGCAGACATAAGACCGCTCATTATGCGATTACAACTGGATTTATGGCGTTGGGAATGATGATACCCGGTATGATCAGCGGAGCAGTTCAGGAATTTCTTGGTTATCAACATTTCTTTATTTATGTAATAATTTGTACGATACCAAGTTTTATAGCATTATCGTTTATAAAAGTCGATGCGAATTTTGGTAAAAAAACCGAGACAGCATTAGCAGAATAATAAAAACAGAAAAAAGGGACACAATTGACACCAATAAACAGCGGTTTTCAAACTTTTGATCTTATTGTTATTTGTCTGTATCTATTAATTGTCGCACTGATTGGTAGCTTTTCTGGTGGAAAACAGCGCTCGGTAAAAGATTATTTTCTGGGCGGGTCGAATGTTCCCTGGTGGGCGGTTTCATTCGCCATTGTTGCCGCGGAAACCAGTACGTTGACATTTATCAGTATTCCAGGACTTGCATATATCGCCAACCTGAATTTTCTGCAGGTGACGGTCGGATATCTGATAGGCAGAATTG
>CAZAKB010000004.1:44031-51203 GCA_964485475.1 uncultured bacterium | reverse complement strand
GAGGATAACGCACAATGAAAAAGCAGCATTACACCCTTCACCTGATCAGCGAAACGCATAAAAATCCCTTTAAACTGACATTCAACAGTGTTGTCGCCCGATTGGTTCTGGGTGCCATTATTTTACTGCTGATCGGCATTGTCGCCGGAACAATTTACTTATTACCCAGGGCCTTAAAATACAATGACCTAGTTGTTGAAAATGACCAGCTGATTATTGATCGCTTGAAAGTCACCCGGATTTTAAGTGACTACAACAAAATTCGCCAGATGGATCAATATATCCGTTCAGTTCTGGGATCCGATTTAAACATCGCATCCATGGACTCAAATTACCTGGATTCGCTGTTTATACCCACCGGAACAATTGGTCATTCCCGGGAAAAATCCGTTGAGATCAGTTACCTGGATAATGTCCCGATATACCCGCCGGTGGAGGGCTATATCACACAAGGCTTTACAGACGACCACGTTCTCACCCAGGATAATCACTACGGACTGGATATCGCTGCACCGGAAGGTGTTCCGATTCGTGCATCAGCCTCTGGGGTTGTGGTTTTTTCCAACTGGACACACGACTTAGGCTACACCGTGATTCTATATCATCCAAACGGCTATTTTACCATTTACGGGCACAACCAGCGCAATATTGTCGAAGATCATCAATACCTGAAACGCGGCGATACGATTGGGTACCTGGGAAACACCGGTATTAGTCAGGGGCCCCATCTGCATTTTGAAATTTGGCGGGAGGGTGAGCCAATCGATCCTCAGCGAATGATCTATTCATATAGGCACACCGACATATCTGTCAATAATTACGGAGGATAAGTTTTAAAGTATGAATAAGAAAAAAGATACGACTATCAACACAATAATCGGCGGAGATACGGTCATCACCGGTAACATTCAGCTAAACGGCAATATCATTATCTACGGCCAAATCGTCGGTGACATCACAACCGACGGCACAATCACCCTTTCCACAACTGCAAAAATCCGCGGGAATCTGAACAGCGAAGATCTGAGTATCGGTGGTGAAGTGGAAGGCAATGTTAGCGCCGGTGGAAAAGTTATTCTGGGAGACAAAGCTCTTCTAAAAGGTGATATCAATGCCGGCCAAATTGTTATCGAAGACGGGGCCCGTTTTGAAGGTTCCTGCTTTATGAATCTCAATGAGTTGTCCACATAATTTATTTCCCGTCGGGAAACTCCAAAGGCATTCGATTTTTCTGTGTGCCAGACCAAGCGGGAAGTTCTATAACAATTTTATAAAACCATAAAAATGAAAAACATTTTTTCTATAAAACGTTACTTCCCTTTCATTTTACTTATATTGTTGTACACCAACAACCTTTTCGCCAATTCCGGTGGTGTTTCTGCAGACAGCATGACGCACCGGATGATGATGCTCGTCATTCAGTTGGGGTTCATTTTATTTGCCGCCCGGCTTGGAAATATTCTCTTTGAAAAAATGCATATGCCCGGCGTACTGGGCGAGCTGAGTGCCGGTATAATCATTGGCCCCTATCTGATCGGAGCCATTTCCCTGCCCGGTTTTCCCGACGGTGTTTTCCCAATTAATTCGATAACATTTCCGATTTCACCAGAACTATACGGAATCAGTACGGTAGCCTCCATAGTATTGCTCTTTATGATCGGCCTGGAGACTAATTTTCGCCTGTTTTTACGTTATTCTTTTGTCGGAAGCCTGGTAGGTATCGGCGGCGTATTATTTTCCTTTTTGTTTGGAGACATACTGGCTATCCTTTTCTCACAGATGTTATTTGGTAAAACAATGGGGATCTTTTCGCCCCCATGCTTATTCCTGGGCATCATTTCAACGGCTACATCCGTTGGTATCACCGCCAGAATTCTTTCGGAACGGCGGAAGCTGGATTCTCCTGAGGGGGTCACGATACTGGCTGGTGCAGTTATTGATGATGTTCTGGGCATTATTCTCCTTGCTGTTGGCCTGGGAATAGTCACGGCATCTTCGCGTTCAGGAAACATGGACTGGGCACATATCGGTATTATTGCAGTCAAGGCTATCGGAATCTGGGCGACAGCGACCGCAATTGGAATCCTGGCGTCAAGCAAAATCAGCCTTTTATTAAAGTGGTTTCGCGACCGAACGTCAATCGCGATGATGGCTTTTGGATTCGCACTTATCCTGGCCGGGCTTTTTGAAGAAGCCGGCCTAGCAATGATTATCGGCGCCTATGTCATGGGATTATCACTATCCAAAACCGATATCAACCATGTTGTAATGGAAAAAATGGGCCCGATTTATTCATTTCTCGTACCTGTTTTTTTTACTGTAATGGGGATGCTGGTAAATGTCCGGCTTTTCACATCCAAAACAATACTACTCTTTGGGGTCATTTATACGATCGGAGCGATTATCGCCAAAGTTCTCGGATGCGGAATTCCGACCCTATTTGCAAATTTCAATTTACGTGGCGCTTTGCGAATCGGCGTAGGTATGCTACCCAGGGGCGAAGTGGCATTGATCATCGCCGGGATTGGTCTGGCGTCTGGATTGTTATCACCGGAAGTTTTCGGTATCGCTGTTCTAATGACTTTAATCACCACGCTGATATCGCCACCGATTCTCGTAGCCCTGTTTGCTAATGAACAAAGTGGTATCCGAAAACAGGTCGCGGTTACTGAAGAAACCCACGTATCATTTCAATTTCCAAATGTTCAAACCGCCAGCCTGATGGCCAGTAAACTATTTACGATTTTCGAATCCGAGGGCTTTTACATCTATACCCTGATGCAAACCGAACAAATCTATCAGCTCCGCAAAGATGAAATGATTATCGGGGTCCATGTAGATTTAAATACAATCGAAATCGACTGCGATAAAAGCGAAGTTTCCTATATCAATACCGCTATGTACGAAGTTCTGGCTGAATTTGAAACGACTGTCAAAGCACTCCGTAAACCAATCGATGGGGACTCTATTGCCAGGGGTATCCAGGAAAAAACAGGAGCGTCGACACCCGTCCGGTCTGAACTGGCTCAATACTTGACGACAAACGTTCTCATCGCTTCATTAAAGGGCAATACAAAAAGCGAAATTATTGATGAATTACTTGCAATTTTAGATCATAATGGTCTTATCAAGGATTATGATCTCGCCCGGAAAACAATATTTGAAAGAGAAAATAGTATGTCTACCGGTATCCAGTTCGGGATTGCCATTCCCCACGGCCGCTGTGATGCGGTAGACAAACTGGTCTGTGCGATCGGAATCAAACACAATGGCGTGGATTTTAATTCAATCGACAGTCAACTGACAAATATTATCGTCCTGACTCTTTCCCCGGAAAGCGCTTCGACGCCTCACATGCAATTTATGTCCATGATTAGCCAGGCGCTTGACGATGACGGACGCAATAAATTACTCTCCTGTAAAACCTCGAAACAGATGTTTGAAATCCTGACCAAATCCACACGCAAAAAAAACAAAGCAAATCTAAACGGAAAACGGAATAAAAGGAATTTATGCTAAAACGAACTGTTACTTGTGGTCAATTAAAAAAGGAACACACCGGCCAATCCGTTATTTTAAACGGCTGGGTAAACCGACGACGCGATCTTGGCGGACTGATTTTTTTTGACTTGCGTGACCGTTATGGATTAACCCAGGTAGTTTGTGATCCGGAAACCGGTAAAAAGCTCATGGCCACCGCCCATAAGCTCGGAGCAGAAGATGTTATCGCGGTCAAAGGCACAGTCCGGGAACGTCCAAACGAGGCGCTGAATCCGGATATGCTCACCGGAGAAATTGAGGTATTCGCCGCTGAAATCGAACTGTTAAATTCCGCTGCAACACTTCCGTTTCTCGTAACAGACCGGGAAACCGGGCTCGAAGATCTGCGACTGAAATATCGCTATCTGGAACTGCGTACTGCTGAATTACAGCATAGTTTAGCGATTCGTCACCGTGCCGCTCAGAGTGTTCGGAAATATTACAATGAACACCAGTTTTTCGAAATTGAAACACCGGTGTTAATGAAAAGTACACCCGAGGGCGCCCGTGACTATCTGGTCCCCAGCCGCATCCACAAAGGCAGTTTCTACGCTCTGCCTCAATCGCCCCAACAATACAAACAGTTACTCATGATCGGTGGTTTTGACCGCTATTTTCAAATTGTAAAATGTTTCAGGGATGAAGATCTCCGCGCCGATCGTCAGCCGGAATTTACCCAGATCGATGTGGAAATGTCCTTTGTTGACGAAGAAGATATTATGAACAGCACCGAAACGATGCTTTGCCAGGTTTTCCAGGCTGTCCTTGATGTTGAACTACCGGGGCCTTTCCCCCGGATGGATTATGCTGAAGCTATGCATCGTTACGGTTCCGATAAACCGGATCTAAGGATCGGCATGGAAATACACACGTTGAACGAATTACTGTCCGGCTGTGATTTTCAGGTCTTTCAAAACGTTATAAATGGTAATGGCACAGTTGCTGCGATTTGTGTTCCTGGCGGCGCTCAGTTTAGCCGAAAAGTGATTGATGATCTTACCGAAAAAGTTCGCAGCTGGGGGACTAAGGGTCTGGCCTATGCGAAAATTACCGAGACCGGTCTCGAAAGCGGTATCGCAAAATTTCTAAGCGGTTTCGAGAAAGAACTGGTTCAAATCTTCGATGCCAATGTTGGTGATATCATTCTGTTTATTGCCGACGAAATAAAAATCACCTATCCGGTTCTCGGGCGACTGCGCCTGGCTACCGCTAAAATCCTTGATTTGATTCCTAAAAACGTCTTTAAGCCTTTATGGGTGACCCGTTTTCCGCTGCTGGATTGGAACGAGGATGATAAACGATTTGTCGCCATGCATCATCCCTTTACTTCAGCACTGCCGGAAGACCGCCCAATGCTCGTGAGCAATCCAGAAAAGGTCCGGGCTCGCGCCTACGATATCGTCATTAACGGAAATGAAATTGGCGGCGGTAGCATTCGGAACCACACAATGGAAATGCAGCGTGAAATGTTTGACACGCTAGGAATAGGACGTGAAGAGGCCCATACCAAATTCGGTTTCCTGCTGGACGCCCTGACATTCGGGGCACCGCCCCATGGCGGCATTGCATTGGGTTTTGATCGCCTGGTCATGTTGCTGGTCGGCACCGAAAATATCCGTGATGTCATTGCCTTTCCTAAAACTACCAGCGCTGCATCATTGATGGACGGTTGTCCGACTCCGGTTGACGAAAAGCAATTAACCGAACTGGGTATTCAGATTAAAGAAAAATAGAACGGTTTATATCGTCAGCAGGATTATCCCTGAAACTGTTAAAACTGTACCAAAAACACTCTTGGCCGTAAAACTTTCTCCACCAATCCCCCGGGCAATAGCCGTGATCAATGCAAATGGTTGTATGCATATAATTTTCTCCTTTTATCGTCTAAAAATGTCTGTCTGTACAACGATTAAGTCCTTGTAATTTGGCATAAAATTAAAGAAAATACAGATTGTATCAAAAGCGAGGATCGATGAGTAAAAAAACCATAGAACTAAAGGGTGTTGACCCCTTTCAAATAATGGGAGTAAATGACAGCTACCTGAATATGTTGACCGAAAAAATTCCATTGAAAATATTCGCGCGTGGCACCAAAATACATTTAGATGGCGATGACGTTCATATTGAGCAGGCCAATCGAATCATTGGAGAAATGTTGCTGACAGTATCTCAAAAAGGATATATTGAAAATACAGACGTCCAAACCCTGATCAATATGGAATTGAGTAATCGACCACTGGATAAAGACATAACTGCCGAAACTGTTATTTTATTTAAAAAATCAGGGGCAATTAAACCTCGTTCGGTAAATCAGGGACGTTACTTTAAGGCAACGTTACAAAATGACATCGTGTTCGGGATTGGCCCGGCCGGTACCGGCAAAACCTATCTGGCCGTTGCAATTGCTGTTGCCGCCCTCCGGAATAACGATGTTAAACGAATTATTCTGACCCGACCGGCCGTTGAAGCAGGAGAAAGCCTCGGGTTTCTTCCCGGCGATCTCAAAGAAAAGATCGAACCCTATCTTGCTCCGCTCTATGATGCCCTGCACGATATGTTACCTACCGATAAATTTAAAGCCTATACCGATCAGCATGTTATTGAAATATTGCCTCTGGCGTATATGCGTGGCCGAACCTTGAATAACGCCTTTGTCATTTTAGATGAAGCCCAGAACACCACCAGTATGCAGATGAAAATGTTTCTGACCCGGCTGGGGGTAAATTCAAAAGCCATCATTACCGGCGATATTACCCAAATAGACATTCCCGACAGAGTTACTTCCGGACTCATCGAAGCCCGAAATATTTTAACACATATTGACGGAATAGAATTTATATATTTTGACCCAACCGATGTGGTTCGTCACCGGCTGGTGAAAGAAATTATCAAAGCCTATAACGGTAAAGATTCCGGAGAATGAAACTAAAACCAAGTCACCGTTCTACTACAATCAAATTGTCCTGTGGATTACAGTCTTGGGTAATTCTTGTATTTTGTTTTCTATCTCTCTTACCGGTTTGGGCACAGAACTACACCAAAGATCAACAAAAAGTATGGATATATTTAGACGACACACAGCTCAGCAGTGAGGATTTTGTTCTGCTTGATTTCCAACAACGGACACTGAACAGGCTGTCAAAAAAATCTGCAACAACCGGTGATAATTTTTCCGATGTAATTCCCGGAGACCGTATTTGTTCACAAATCGAACAATATGTCACTGAAATCGTATTCTATTCCCGCTCATTGAATGCCTATTCCGCAGTTGTTACACCTTCGAACGCCCCCAACATTAAAAATCTTCCGTTTGTCAAAGAGCTTGTTCCGGTTAAAATCTACCATCGCCAGGTACCCACAGAAACGAAAAAACAATTAAAAAAATCTACCGGGAGTTTTGACTTTTACGGCAATTCTTATGACCAGTTACAACAACTGAATATTCCGGCGGTTCATGATTCGGGTTATACGGGCGCCGGTGTTCGCATCGCCATAATTGATGCGGGTTTTTATAAAGATCATGCTGCTTTTCAACATATCATTGACAGTGGCCGCTTGATTGCTGAGCGTGATTTTATTTTCAGAGATAATAATGTTCAGGATGAGATTTCAGCGGACACAACATCATATCC
>CAZAKB010000004.1:4978-43931 GCA_964485475.1 uncultured bacterium | reverse complement strand
TTTTCAGAGATAATAATGTTCAGGATGAGATTTCAGCGGACACAACATCATATCCCCAGAGCCGACACGGCACTTCAGTCTGGAGTGTCATTGGTGGTTATGTACCGGACGTTCTGATTGGCGCTGCGCACGGGGCTGAATTTCTGTTGGCCAAGAGCGAACGAATTGGTTCGGAAAGCATTCTCGAAGAGGATCTGTTTGTAGCCGCGGTGGAATGGGCCGATGAAAACGGAGCCGATATTATCACTTCGTCAGTGGCCTACCGGGATTTTGACTACGGAGCCGGTGATTATCAATTTGAACAACTGGACGGAAAAACGACCAATGCTGCCAAAGCAATAAACTGGGCTTTTGAACGGGGAATTCTGCCGGTTATTTGTACCGGGAACGAACGTCAATATTTTCCCCAGGATGGTGGGTTACTAACACCCTCTGATGCATATGGAGCGTTGGGTGTTGGTGCGGTAGACCGCAACGGACAGATCGCCAGCTTCAGCGGACATGGCCCGACAGCTGATGGTCGAATCAAGCCGGATCTGTGTGCGCTGGGCGTTGATGTTTATAATGCAACGATCTATACTCCAAATTCCTATACATACAGCGACGGTACTTCGTTTTCAACGCCGTTGATTGCAGGAGCTTCGGCCCTTCTAATGGAAAAATATCCTGCCCTGCCGCCAGTTAAAATTATCGAATTACTAAAATCGAAATCCAATCGCAGTAACACGCCCAGTGATCAATATGGATGGGGAATCCCCAATTTGCACCGATCTGTATTTGAAGTAGACACTGCCACATTTTTAAGTTGGCAACCTGACCGGCAAAGAATTTATGCGCTTCCAAATCCCGCCATATCCGGAGTTACCTTTGCGTTCCGCTGGACTCATGTGATTCCCAGTGAGAAACAAGCGCATCTAAAAATATATAATTTACGCGGTGAATTAGTCTGGAGCACTGACCTTGATCCGCAAATTTCCGGAATTGATGAAACGACGTACTGGAATTTAAGAAATTTTTTGGGGGAAATTGTTACCTCGGGAGTTTATATTGTTACCGTGAAAGACCAGCATACAACAATTCGTGGTAAATGTCTAATTTTGCATTAATTAATAAAAAGGCAGCAACATGACTGACAACCTTACAAGCTTGCTGTGGTCTAAAAAAGGAGAATCTTGAATGGACCAGCAGGAAATTGAAATAATTGAACGAATTAAAAAAGGTGATGAAATGGCCTTCCAGCAAATCATGGGCAAATATGGCGAAAGAGTCATGGGGCTGGCATTCCATTTTACCAAAAATTATCAGGACGCGGAAGATTTGTATCAGGAAACATTTATAAAGGTTTATCGCAATATCGATTCATTCCGGTTCGAAAGTGAATTTTTTACCTGGGTGTACCGCATCCTGGCAAACCAGGCGTTTAACTATTATCGTAAGGCCAAGCGGATGACGATCGTGGATCCCGGTGAAAATGACTACTTATGGGAAACCTTGCCGGCGGATGAATCCAACGAAGCCGACCAGGCCACCCTGAATTCATCCCTGCGGGAAGAAATCGACCGGGCCCTGATGCAATTATCATCTCAGCAGCGGATCGTGTTTATTCTCAAACACTACGAGGGCAAAAAGATCAAAGATATTGCATTAATACTCGACTGTACCGAAGGAACCGTGAAGCGTTATCTGTTTCGGGCAACCCATAAACTGCAAACCATACTGGTCAAAGCATAAAGGAGCGTGTTATGAAAATACACAAAACATTTAAAGACAAGTTACTGCTCTATTTCTATGGTGAATTAAATACCATCGACTCGAATTTATTTGAACAACATTTGCAAAAATGCTCCGAATGTTCCGATGAAATGAGCCGATTGAATGAAATGAAACACTCTCTTCAATATACATCACAACCCATTCCCAGTTCTGTCCTAATGGAACGCGCAAATGCAAAAGTCATGAACACAATCCGGCAGACAAAACAACATAAATTGAAATGGGCGTTATTCGGCATTCTGGATGACATACGGGATATATTTACTGGTATTTTTGCCCGGCCGCAATATCAACTGGTTTCGATCGGAGTGACATTTATTATCGGGATCTTTGTTGGTAAATTGTGGCTGAGCAGTGGATTACGGCACGATCCGGGCATGCTGGCAAATTTTGTAAACTATCAAGTCGCCCTCACAGATACGGAGAAAGATCAATTCCAAAAAGCGTTGGCCAACTATCTTCTCCAGTCGGGTGGAATAGAAGTGGCCGAACTTGTTCAGGGTCCTGCGGATGATGATGGCGATGGACTTGTGGAAGTGAATATAAAAGTTGATAAGGATATCGCTGTAAAGGGCGGTCTGGATGATCCGACAATTCTGAACATGCTACAGTATTCTGCAACACATGAAAAAGATAAAACCCGCCGTTTGCGGGCCATTAAACTTCTGTCCAGGACACCTCAGAATCCTAACAATGAGGCCACAATGATCTCGGTATTATTAAACGACGCCGTACTTGAAGTTCGCAATCTCGCACTGGAGACCCTAAAATCTTACAATGTCAACCCTCAAATTATGGATGCTTATAAAACCATATCTCTGCGGGATAGCAGCACCGAAATCCGGTCTGTGGCCATGGAACAGCTCTACAAAAACGCCGATAAAACGATTGTACCGATCCTGGCGTTGATCGCCTCCAATGAATCTGATACAACGCTTCGTAATACCGCGCAAAAATATTTAGACGAAATTGTTGAAAATAAATAACCAATGGGTATAGTTATGAATACCAAACACATTCTTATAATTCTGGCATTTTTCAGCGTTCAACTGATGGCTGAAAAATTTGATTTCGATGGAATGCGCTATCGTGGCGAAACCGTTAAAGAATATAAAATTGAAGAAAAAGGTTCCCTGGTAATGGAGAATATCCGCGGTGATATTAAAATCATCGGCGAAGCCCGGAACAATATTCATATTACTGAACAATATAGTATCAATGCATACTCCGAATCCGATGCGGAAAAAATATTTCGTGACTACCGTGCCAAATATATCCTGAAGGGCAACACCCTCATAATTGAAGGGGAGGATAATTCAAAACGATATCAGAGCGATTTTACCATTCATATCCCCACAAGTTTTAATTTGGATATAAGCGCCAGCGGCGGTGATATTGTCACTGAAACGGTAATTGGCGTTATTGAAATAAAAACCTCGGGCGGCGATATAGACATTCTTGAAACCAAGGGCAAACTAACCATAAATACCTCCGGTGGTGATATAAACATCCGGAAAGCAGATGCAGACATAAACGCCACTACATCGGGCGGTGATATTTCTTTGGACCAAATATCCGGAAAACTTTATTCGAAAACCTCTGGTGGCGATATTACGGTAAAAGATCTCAGGGGGGACGGAGAGGTACGTACATCGGGTGGTGATATTTATATAGCCAATATTAAAGGGAAGTACTTTGAAGGTGTCACGTCGGGTGGCGACATTGGTGCCGATAATATTGATACAGAAATAAATCTTAGCACATCAGGCGGCGATATATCTATTGGAAAAACAAACTCTCATGTCAGCCTGCATACATCTGGAGGCGATATCGATATTGACGAAGTTGGTGGCAATCTGGATGCCAGCACCTCGGGTGGCGATATAGATGTTAGCCGGGTCGACGGATATTGTAATCTGAACACCTCCGGCGGGAACATAGAAATTGAATTTGCCCGGAATAAAGTTCGCGCAACCACTTCCGGCGGTAATATTTATATGTCAACCGTTTATGGCGCTGTTTATGCCCACACTTCTGGTGGTGATATCGAAATGCGAAAAATAATTGAGAAATCCGTCAAAGAAAATACCATTGATCTGTCCACCTCCGGCGGTGATATTATTTTGTCGTTACCCGATAATATCAAAGCCGATGTATTTGCCCAGATTACCGTGTACGATAAATGGGATAAAAGCGAAATCCGTTCCGATTTTCCGCTTGATATTAATAAAGAAAAACGGGGCTCTAAGCTGATTATTACCGGACAGGGGCGTATCAACGGTGGTGGCGAAGCAATAACTCTGAAAACCAGTGGCGGAGACATTAAAATTGACCGCCTAATGCAATGACAAATCAAAACCGTACAGGGGAGAGTAGTAATATGAAGGGACGTTTGATAATCGGAATGTGCCTGCTTACAGCAATCGCATTATCTGAAGATATTGTAACCGAGCGCCACGAGGTGCCGTATAAAAGCGAAGAAGAACTGAACGTGGGCATTGAGTTTGGATTGGGCAAGCTGGAACTTCGAAGCACTAATAACAAAAAATATATCATGCAGGCCGAGATTACCTACTCTAAAGATCTGTACAAACCGGAAATAGAATATAAGACAGTGGGAAATCGTGGTAAACTGCGCCTGGTTTCTCACCAAGATGATAACAGTCGGTTCTGGGGACATTCCAAGAAAAATTCATCATCGGACATCAAAAATAATCACTGGCGAGTGGCTATGACTGATCAGATTCCAACGGCCTACAACATTGAACTTGGCCTTGGAAAAGGCATTCTGGATTTTACTAACATGAAAGTAAATGACCTGAACCTGGAATGCGGACTGAGCGATGTGGTTATAGAATTTACTAAAAGCAACAAGGAACGGATACGAACGCTGGTCATTCAAAGCGGACTTGGAAATGTTGAGGCAACGGGCCTATGTAACGCCAACATGGACCGGTTTGACGTTGAGTGTGGTTTAGGCTCCACCAAATTACGGTTTGATGGTGATCTGGCCCGTGACATCAAAGGTCAAATCACAATCGGTCTCGGCTCCGTAACGGTACAAATTCTTGAAGATATCGCCGTCCAGATTGAAGCGGAAAGTTCTTTCCTTTCTTCTCTGAATTTTGATGGATTCCGGGAAGTTGAAGAAAATATATACCGCAGTAAAAACTGGAAAAACTCCGATCGACGCATTTATATTGTAATTGAAATTGGCCTGGGAAGCGTGGATATTGAATGGATTAACTGAAACACTATTTATAGATTTGACGACGCGGTTGGCCTAAAACCAATCGCGTTTTTTATTCATCTAAAAAATCTTCCCGGATCAGCACCAGAATATAAGAGTGGGGCACGATAATGTATTTCTTACCTTCCAGTTCGATTTCAATTGCGTACTTTCGTAAAAAAATGGCATAATCGCCTTCCTCGGCCTGCAATGGCAGATATTGCGGCTCCTTATAGTCTGGAACCCAGGGTTCATCCGACGATTCATCGATGATGGGAAGCGGAAAACCCGGCCCCACCTTTACGACATAACCGCCCTGCACATTTTCTTTCTCTTTCACACCGGGAGGGAGATAGAGGCCCGAGGGTGTTTTGGAATGATCGGTGTCGGGATCTATCAGAACCCGATCACCAACCAAAATAATTTCTTTATCGCTTTTTATCATATATAAATTTATTGATAATCATAGAATTAAGAAACAGGGAAGTGTCCGTGCCATTAAAATAGTTGCATAAAATAGCATATAGCGATAATCATCGTTAGCAATGCGGCATTTTCACCGCAGGATTATCATCTATGGAAAGATTGGACTTTTTCACATTAGGAACTTTTTTTGAAAACTTGTATACTATATTTGCGTAACTTAATCGTGATTTTTGAATCAACCTGTTAAGATAGGTAACACAATTAAAAAATGATGGAGGCGCTATATGACAGAAAAAGTATATGACGTAGTGATAATTGGCGGCGGCCCCGCAGGATTTACTTCAGGAATTTACACCGCCCGGGAAAAATTGGATACTGTTTTACTGGAAAAATCAATGACCGGTGGCTTGCCTAATGTGACCGATCTGATCGAAAACTATCCGGGTTTTCCAGAGGGTATTGCCGGACCGGAACTGATGCAAAAATTCCGTCGTCAGGCCGAACGCTTTAATGTGGCCATTAAAGAATATGATGAAGCCAGTAAAATTATTCCCGGCAACGAATATCATACAGTTAAAACAGAAAAAAAGGAATACCGCAGCCGAGCTGTTATCATTGCGTCCGGTGGTTTACCCCGCCTGTTAAATGTACCTGGAGAAAAAGAATTCACCGGCAGGGGTGTCTCCTATTGTGCTACATGCGACGGGCCTTTTTACAAAGATGCTGATATTGTAGTCGTGGGTGGCGGCGATGCGGCTATTCAGGAAGCTCTTTTTCTGACAAAATTCGCCAGCAACGTCACAATCATTCATCGCCGGGATCAATTACGGGCCAGCCCGATTCTGCAGCAACGCGCCTTTGACCACAAACAGACTGGTTTTATCTGGGACTCGGTGGTCACGAAAATTTCCGGTAATAATCTGGTTGAGGCTGTTGAAATCAAGAACGTCAAAACCGGTGAAATAAGCATTAAGAAAACTGATGGTGTGTTTATCTTCGTTGGCTGGTTTCCCAACACCGCATTTGTTAAAGATCTCGTAGAACTGGATAACGAGGGCCATATTATCACCGATTGCTACATGAATACAAACATAAAGGGTGTTTTTGCCGTAGGCGATGTTCGTTCTAAAAAATTCCGCCAGATTGCCGAGGCTGTTGGCGATGCCACCGTGGGAGCGCTGGCCGTATCAGAATATATCAGTGAATTACACTAGAGCGCTACATAATACGGATATTACGATGAAACGCTTGTTTTTCTTATTTTCGGTGATTCTGTTCTTTTGCTTTAATGTACACGATATTGCTGCTTGCACAACCGGCCTGGCCGGCCCTGAGGCGACATCAAACAGTCACGTAATTCTCTGGAAAAACCGTGATTCCGGTTTCAATAACAACGAGCTCGCATTCTTTAGAAATGGCGATTTCCGTTATATGGGGATTATCAATACCAATGACACCTCCCAGATCTGGGCGGGTGTGAATAATTACGGTTTTGCTATCATGAACGCAGAATCTCGCGACATGGCCGCCCCCGGTGAAAACACTGGTTACGACGATGAAGGCTACCTGATGAAAGCAGCCTTGCAGCAGTGTAAAAATAGTGCAGATTTTGAAGAAATGCTCAAATCAACCAATTCAGAAGGCCGCAAAGTCACCAGCAATTTCGGCGTTATTGACGCTCTGGGAAACGCCGTTTTTTTTGAAACCGGCAATCATGAATATGTTCGGTTCGATACCAAAACATCAAAAGAATCACCATACCTGATCCGGGCCAATTTCGCCTATGAAGCCCGGTCTTCTGAAGGATACGGCTATGTTCGGCACAATCGCGCCCAAGCACTTTTCAAAAAGGCATACCACTGTCATAATCTTGATCATCGGTATATCATTTCTACTGTTTCGGGAGATATTGAATTACCCGACAGCCTGATCGAAAAAACCAATCCGGTTCAGCGCAAAACCCAGGATACAGTTAACCGTTATCGAAGTGTGTCGGCGTCTGTGTTCGACAGCTATGGTGCTGGCGGATCACCGGAATTAACAACCTTCTGGTGTTCTCTGGGCGAGCCAGCGGTTTCCATATCCATTCCCCTTTGGGTTCGGTCGGGTCGGGTACCTTTGGTCCTGGATTCAGATTCCGGCTCATCGCTGAATAAACTATTTCGGGATATCAAGGAAGTCCTATATGCAGACCAAACACATATTGATCTTGTACGCCTGGAGCGGTCCCGCAAGATTCTCGACAAAGGACAGAAACAAATATTTCGAAAAACAGCCAAAGAATTAAAAAAATGGGAACGTGCGCTCCCGGAACCCGATACTATCGTAGCATTTCAGGAAAAAATGCTCTCTATAGCGCTCCGTTCGGTTAATAAAGTACTGTCTAATCTGCAATCTGAAAACAACTAGCTGATTTCAATTACTTTAAAAATATGATGGATAAGATCAATGTTTTGTTCCAGAGCAGCGTCGATTTCCGCCTGTAGATCTTCGGACGAACCAAGGTGCATGCCCCTTGATTTATTTAACGGTTTTATTAAAGAGATTAAATACTTTTTTTGTAATTCATCGTTATCGGAAATCATCAGGTGATAAAGATCGCGAACATGCTTTAAAAAGAAATAATGCTGGACGAGCAAATCAATCTGAACTTTATGGTCCGGTAAATGCGTCACTAATTGCGTGAATAATTTTAATGAAATCGGCCGCACGATTGAAAATTTTGCCTTCAGGATAAACAGAAAATTTTCCATGTCCCGCAGGCCACCAGGGCATTCTTTGATATCGATAATATCCAGATCTTTCTGATATTTCCGACGTGAGTAAATTTCGCTTTTCAGCGAGCTAATAAATTCCGCTTTATGGTCAAAGATAAATGGTTTGACAATTTCTTTATCATATGCATCTTTAAAGTGAGCACTGCCGACAATCATTCTCGCCCCAAGTAGCTGCGACATGTCAATAAAAGCACTTTCATCCGGATGGCCAAAGAAATTTTTTAGATCATTGAATGTTGTGACATAATTTTTAAACCGATCCGCAAAACGATAGTGTGTCATAATAGAACGACGAATAATATGTCTATTCATTTTCAGAATGATCCGATTGGCGTAATTCAGCATCTTTTTATCATCGGAATTCAGCAAAATTATCAGATCGTAATCGTCATCAAAGGACTGGCTGCGGGCATGTCCACCGGCAGCAAAGACGGCTAGTAAATCCTTTGTCTCGGGAATATTATCAGCCATTTCCCGGGACACCTCTTCCCGGCACAGTTCAAAAAGAATCTGAATGAAATTATCGGAAAATATGGTAAACTGCTTGTCCACTTTCTCGAAGGATCCGCCGTTAATTATCTTAATTCCAAGACGCAGGAACTCAAAATCGTAATAGTCTCCCAACTTTTCTATACGTTTCGAAATAGTTTCAAAATTATCCAGATTTCGAAGCAGACCGTCGGCAATTTGGGCAAATTTCAGTTCATTATTTAACGATGAAATATAGGCGGAATAGGAATTGAACACCCGCTGAAAAAATCGCTGAAAATAATAACTGCTATTTTTATACAGATAGCATAACATCAGCAAATTGTTTTGCAGCATAATAATATCCGGACCCCACAACGGCCGGTCGATAATCTCAATCAGTTTGTCCAGGTGCTGCTCATTTAACAGCGCTAGAAAATTCGCCATCATACGCGGCGAAAAATTCAAGATGTGGCACAGGCGACTGATATTTTCATGAGTTCCTTCAAAATCACAAATATATTCATTTACGAACGCTTGAATAAATTCCGACTCCACTAATTCCGGCCGGCGCCTGGTAATAATCGTAATCAGTGAAATCAGTGAAAAGGGCGTCATACGCCCCCAATGAACATAGGTTTTTATTAAAGAAAGTCTCTGCTCTACGGAAAGGTTCGTGAAATCGCTGATAAACCGGTTTAAAAGAATCATATCTTCCCGATCAAGCAATTCAAACACATCGTCCCAAAAACGTGTACCGCGAAAAAAAGTGGACATCTTTATAAATTTCTTCGCAATATTTATCTGTTTTCCCTGACTTGTCGGTGGTTCATCATTTATTTTCGTAATAGAATTAAAAATTGTAATATTGCTCAGATGTTTATCAACTTGTCGGATTAACCGTTCGGCTCCCCGCCGTGCAGTTTCCTGAAGATCCTGGTAATGAATCAACAACTGCGTATACGCCGGGGCGTAGCGTTTGTCTTCATATCCCATGGCCAGAGCTACCTTCTGAAGATTATCCGATATATGTTCGTCTTCCAGGTAGACCTCTTCTTCCTGAACCACAAACAGATGGTACAGAAACCGAAATGTTTCAAAAAAAGTCAGTGCCCGGTGAATACGCAAGTAATCTTCCCGATGTGCTAAATCGGTTTTCAACAAAACATCAAGAACCTCAAGTGTTGTATTTCGATCAATGCCTTTCCAGGTTTTCATAGCAAAAACTGTCGCCTTCAACATCCGCAGTGCATCGCGTTTTGGGATCAGTATATTTTCCGATGCTTCTTTCATAATCAGGTCACGGATTTCACCCAGCAGGCCCCGCAGACAGCCTTCATGATATCGGTTATCCTGTCCCGGCTGGTAATAATAACGATCCAGTATTTCCGATTTAAACTGGCGAAAAAGATCCTGATGACCAAGTATCGGAACAGCATTCAGCATTTCACTCAGGATTACAAAGTCCTGAATCTCATCGTCCAATAGATTATGATATTCCTTAATAGACGCCGAATAACCACTTTTACCTACATGTTCGGACAGGTGAAAGTGTAATGTGCTGGCATTCTTCAGCATTTCATGGTTCAATAATCCAAAGGCCTTGGTAATTGTCGGCCGGTCTAGATTGCCCCGATCGATAACTCCCAGATCAATATCGTCCTGATCCACCCGTGTACCAACACCACATACCACAAAATCCGGGCGGGTGTCTTCCGGCAGAAATACATCCAGAAGTACCGACATATAGGCACCACTGAGCAACCGAAAATCGGAACCAGTCCTGACTAAAAACCGATGAAAATTATCGTAGCGATCGGTCGGAGTTAAAAGGTTCATACTTAGAACATCGAGCGCTTTAATATTCATTAGCAGGAACTGCAAAGAATAGTAGCAACCTAGCATTTCCATTCGGGTTTCACGATCTTTGATGAACTCCGTTATCAGACTCATCTCCCGGGCGGGCCGTGATGAAAATCGAAGCAGGCGAAACTGATCAAAAAGGCGTTTTTCATCAATCAGTGAAACCAGCGCATCAAAGTTTTTTTCAATGTTATAGAGATATTTGTTGTGGTGATTTCCCAGGGCGCTGACACGTCCGAAAAGATCAATTGTGGAAAAATCGATGGTTCGAATCACAGTGGTTTAGACACAGGGTTATGTATTCAACGGACCGTTCTCGTCAAGCCATTTCTGGGCCAGCTCAATGCCCGTATAAAACGCCTTAATGTTAATTTCTTCGGTCCCTTTTGGTACCCGCGAGCGGATGGCATGTTTTACCGAATCTTCCGACACCACCCCTGACAACTTTGTAATAATTCCCAGTGCAATAATATTAGACACCAAAAACTTCCCGAGGCGTTCAACGGCGGATTGGATAATTGGAATTGCCACGACCTTAAAATTGCCCTCCGGGATTTTTGTAACCATCTGGGAATCAATTAGCAGAACGCCGCCCTCTTTCAAATCAATTATATATTTATCACAGGCTTCCTGGGTCAAGGCCAGAAGAATATCAATATTCTCCGCTTTGGGATAATCGATATCACCATCGGATATAATCACCTCGGAACGGCTGGCGCCCCCGCGGGCCTCGGGACCATAGGACTGACTTTGAGTTGCATTCAACCCATCGTAGATAGCGGCCGCTTCGGCCAGCACTTTGCCAACCAGAATCAATCCCTGTCCACCAGAACCACTCAATCTCACTTCATAGCGAAAGGCCATAGATACTCCCTGATTTTATTTCGCGTTTCGGGCTTGTTCAACAACTTCATTGTAACGAGTAAGGTAACTCTTCTGATCTTTATCTACAAATACGCCCGTGATAATTTTCCCTTCCAACTCTTCTTCTGACATATTTTTTGTACGCTCAAGCCCAACAGAGTTGGCTTTTTGGGCCATCATCATGTCAACAGCGGTTCCCTCCTTATTACGCCGTCCATAGGATGTTGGGCACGGAGTCAGCACTTCTACCACCGAGAAACCGGTTTTCGACAGGGCTTGTCCGATATATTTATCTGTCCGTCCAACATGATATACGGTGGACCGGGCCACATAAGCGGCGCCAGCCGCTTTTGCCAAACGACTGATATCAAACGGTTCGTCCGGGTTTCCATAAGGGGCCGTAGATGCTTTTTTACGGCTGGGCGTTGTAGGAGAAACCTGTCCGCCAGTCATGCCGTAGATATAATTGTTGTAAATAATCATGGTCACATCGATATTCCGGCGGGCCGCGTGAATGAAATGGTTCCCGCCGATGGCCGTTGCGTCACCATCTCCACTGACAACAATTACATGAAGTCTGGGATTCGCAATTTTTAATCCGGTAGCAAATGCCAGGGCCCGGCCATGAGTTGTATGCAGAGTATTAAAATCCACATAGCCCGGTGTCCGGCTGGAGCAGCCAATCCCCGAAACCATGGCAATATCATTTTTATCCCATCCCAATTTATCGATCGATCTCAGAATGGATTTTAAAATAATCCCGTGCCCGCATCCATCGCACCAGATGTGCGGCATTTTATCCAAACGCATGTATTGCAAATAATCCATGATTAATCCTGTGCAATTATGGCATTAAAAATTTCATTCGGCGTAATCGGTTCACCATTAATTTTATTGACCCGAATAACCGGTTTCGAACGGCGCGTTGCCCACTCAACTTCATGGGCGATCTGGCCGAGATTCATTTCAGCAACAATGATTTTCCGAACCGGCCCGCCGATCTCTTCGATTTCTCTCTCGGGAAAAGGCCAAATCGTCTTTAGTCTCAGCAAACCGGCCCTAATTCCCTTTTCCCGGGCATTAATAACTGCCCGCCGGGCTGATCTTGCCGTAGATCCAAAAGAGATTACTAAAATTTCCGCATCTTCCGTATAATATGTTTCTATATCAACAATGTCATCTCTGTACCGATCTATTTTCCGATTTAGGCGCTCTAGCTGTACCTGTATTTTCTCGGGATTATTGGTTGGAAAACCGGTCTCGTCGTGGGCCAGCCCTGTCACGTGGTATCGATAACCGTCCCCAAAATTCGCCATTGCCGGTATATCGGTTTCGTCTAATTCATAGGGCAAGTATTCTTCCGGTGAAACGGAAGGCTTTTTCCGATTTTCAATTCCCAGCTGTTCAATCGGCGGCACTTCAACTTTTTCTGTCAAATGTCCGACAAGCTCATCGGACAGCAGAATTACCGGCGTTCTGTATTTTTCAGCAAGGTTAAACGCTCTCACTGTCATATCATAGGTTTCACGCACAGAGCAGGGCGAAAGTACAATGATCGGATGATCTCCGTGGGTTCCCCATCGGGATTGCATTACTTCCCCCTGGGCGGCATGAGTCGGTAGTCCGGTACTGGGACCGCCACGCTGGACATTTACAATTACACAGGGAACTTCCGCCATCGCAGCAAAACCAATGTTTTCCTGTTTTAATGAGAAACCCGGCCCGCTGGTTGCCGTCATCGCTTTGACGCCTCCCAGGGACGCGCCAATCGTTGCGCCCATTGCTGCGATTTCATCCTCCATCTGGATAAAATTACCCCCGACCATTGGCAGGCGACGAGCCAACACTTCGGCGATTTCAGTTGAAGGGGTAATCGGATACCCGGCAAAAAACCGACAGCCGGCCGCCAAGGCTGCTTCGGCACAGGCAACATTCCCCTGCCACATTTTTACATTTGGATTAGGTGTTTCCACAAAATCTCCCATTATTTTTTAATCGAATCCGGCTTTTCCGGAGCAGTTACTATAATCGCAAAGTCAGGGCACAACTTCTCACACAATTTACAGGCAATACAATCTTCCGGCCTGGCAGCTATGGGATAAAAACGCCCCATGTCATACACTTTTTTAGGACAAAAGTTGACACATATTTCACAACTTTTACACCACTGTTCGTTTATCGTAATTTCAGAAATGTTTTTCATAATATGATACCACTTTTTATAAGCTGAGAATAATTAACAATTTAATTGTTTAAAATTTCTATTTTTACCGGATCCGTTTCAACCCGAACGCGCGCACCTAACGGCAAAGTCAGCCGTTTTCGGATATGTCCGTATGCAAAATTACTGATTACGGGAAAATCGTAATCGCCAATCACATCATCCAGAAATTCCTGCATCGTAAACGAGCGCTTAGGATTTTTAGGAAAACAGTTTACAAAATGACCTAAAATCAACGCCGATATTTTATCAAACACACCATGAATGCGCAACATATGCAATTGTTTATCAAGATGATAAGTTTTTTCGCCAATATCTTCAATAACCAGCACGGCTCCCGTCAAATCCGGCATATACTCTGTTCCCAGCAGTGGCGTAATCAGTGACAGACAACCGCCGACCAAGGTTCCTTCGGCGTTTCCCGGCCTGTAAACATTCATTTCTTCTCCGGCAGGATTTTGAAGTATTAATGGATATGGATGCTCTGTGATTACTTTCCAAAGCCATTCTTCAGAGTAAGGATCAAATTGGCCACTCATATCCGATGCTACCATAGGACCGGTATATCCGATCCATCCCAATTTACTGAGAATAGCCATCTGCAACGCGGTGATATCCGAATAGCCGACGATCAATTTGGGAGGTATGGCAGAAAGACGATTATAATCAATTTTATCAATAATTCGTAATAACCCATATCCGCCCCTGATACATATGATAGCATCGATCTCAGGATCAAGAATGAAGTGTTCAAGCCACTGCAATCGTAGTTCGTCATTCCCGGCCAGGTAATGTTTCCGACGGGTCAGATTCGGAGCCGTTTTAACATGATATCCCCGGCCTTCAAGATAAGCGATGCCCTCTTTGACATGTTTTCTGTGTGCCGCGCTGGCTGGCGCAATTACACCAATTGTAGCGCCTTTATGGAGTGGTTTGGGGAATTGATACATCCTTCTCCTTTTTAAATAATACACACCTTAAGTTGCAAATACTATTTATAAAGATAAAGTTTTTTATCACTTATTTCTAAATTAATTAACAGTGTCTTTATCTCTTAGTCCGGATAATTGATTTTAAATGAACAAAATATGTTTTTTTTTGAAAAATCTTATAACTTATCTTATATATATGTTTGTATATCCGATCTTTGCTTTACATTAATAAATGGGATTGATTAAGAAAAAATGCTAAATGAGGTTATTTATGATCAAATGGACTGAACGTTACAAAAAAAACAAGATCCATTTTCAAATTTTTATGGTGTTCGTTTTCGTTGCCGGGGTAAACGCCCAGACCGACAACCTGGACAGCCTAGTAGACACGTTAGCAGGCAGACAGGAAATGGATTTTCAAGAATCTGTTGAAGAACAGGCCCTTGGTGATACCCAGACGCTCCGGCAATTTATCAAGGATTCTTTGCAATTGGTTTATGAAGAGGCGTTCATGGAACAAAAAGATTCCATCGCAACCCTTTTCAACAATCAAATTACCGATATTCTCAATCAAAATTCCCTCGAAACCAACCGACTTGAGAAAACCGTCCGGGCCCTGCGCGACAGCCTCAAATTGAGCAAAAAACCTACTCCCTCGCCGATGGTCACTCAAAAAAGTGAATATGACCCGTTCACCGAGGAAAAATATTTCAGTTATGAAAAGATGTTAAAACGACAGGAAGTCAAATCAAAAGAAGGATTTCTGATTCTTTCTTCCACTGTCGAAGATATTTATCCTTTTCAGATCAGTGAACTTGAGCGTTACATCAATCGCTTTTTCCCGGAAGCACGTTGCGATACCGTGCAGGATTATCTGACCCAGATGTATATCAGGAAACAGGAATGGGCCAAAGCAGAATTCTCTATCATAAAATTTATATTTTTATACCCCAAATCACCTTTATATGAAGAAATAAAAACTATCCGTTCCGGTATTTTTGCAACCGAAAAAGCGTATAAAGATAATGTTGATTTTCTAATGAGTATCGTCACTACGACCCCTGAGTATCCAGGCATTGAAACCCGCTACTTTAAGCTGGTTGAATTGTTAAAAGATTTTCCGGATCCTGCGGTAAAGGCAATGTTCGTCAAAGAAGCCCAAAAATACCTCGAACTGTATCCTTTTTCGGAACAGTCTGCCCGGGTTTGTCTGTGGCTGGCGAATTATTTTACCAATAATCAACGTACCCAGAGTGCCTTTATTACCTATCATCGATTAATGATTTTTTACCCGGATGGCCCGGAGATGACCACCGCGCTTTATCAATCCGCCCGTTTACAGGAAAAAGAGTTTGAGGAGTATGGTCCGGCTATTGAGACATATTACCAGTTTATTGAAAAGTTTCCTGACGATACACTGACGGCCTCCGCTCACAACAGAATCGCTAAAATTGCTGATTCCAAGCAACAAAACTGGGAAAAAGCCATTTTAGAATACCAGATCAGTGCTGATTTGTATAGAGAGACGGGGAAAATGGACCTCAGCACCGAGGCACTGATGCGTAAGGCGGTTATTCTGGCTGATCAAATGAATCTGATTCAGGATGCTGTTGCAAGCTATTTATCGATCGAGGAACATTTTCCGGGAACCGGGGGAGCCCACAAGGCCATTATTGCGGCCGGTGATCTCTACAAGCACCACAAGCAATTCGATGCCGCGATTGCGCAGTATATGAACCTTTACGAAAAATACCCGGACGCTGAAAATGTTCTTGATGCACTGGATAAAACGGCTGACATCTATAACAGCGAGTTGGGCAACTCCGATAAAACGGTTGAAACCCTGAATCTGATTATCACGAACTATCCTGATTCAAAAAGCGCCAGCAAGGCTGAAAAACTTTTGAAGAAATTGCAAAAAGTAAAATAAAGAACACCATTAAATGAAAAAAGCCGGTCCGTCCAAAATCGAACCGGTTTTTTTTAATCAGTGATTCGAATCGCGGTTTTCGTTGGGTTATAAGGATTGTTTTTATCGCTGTATAAACGTATGAATATTCGATACAGTGTCTTTGTCAGCCGGAACGCTCCCCAAATCCAGCGAGCCGGGTTTGAAAAAAACGTTCGGTTGCCATCCGGTGTGATAAAATCAGTAAGGTGCAGATAAACACCCGCTGAACTGTTCAGAGTATTTAACAGTCTTTGGCTCTGACTGCAATCTACGTCTTCATCGAGAATACTTTGAATAATGAATATGGGGTGTTCAATATCTGTTTCGGGCACAATTGATGAAAACATCTTCTCCAAATCACGGTTATCAACATTGGTAATATCACAAACATCCTCTTCGGTCAAATCGCCCCGAAATACCGATAGAACCAGATTGCGGGTTTCCGGATCAAGATTTTGGGCAATTTCAAATGCTTCAGCCACTCGATTTTCCAAAAGTTTTTCAAATACCAACGATATTTTTCCCGGTTTTCCGGTTTCAATATAGCTTTCAAGCATATTAAACAAATATAGAATCCGTAAACTTGCGGAAGAGCTTCTGCGTATCCACCGATTTCTGATTTTTACCCTGCCTGTATATGCAAATTTAACCAGTGCGGAAATATCAATGACCGGAGAAAGAAAGACTAAACAGCGTATTTTATGAATCATTTCCGAATCGTTCATAACCGAAAAAATTAAACGTGAGCTGAAATCCGATCCAGCCAGTACAATTCGTTCTTCGTCAAATAACTCGTCCTGACATACGGCATTTATCAAATCACGCAGATTGTCCGGTTTTGACTTGGCAATTTTGATCCCTGTATTCAGTGCATCATCGACCATGATAACATGATACCCAACAACAGCCAGTGCTTTTGCAAGATGTTTTAACTGTCTGGATTTCCCTATAAATGACATCGTGCCAGCTATAAAGATAAAAACCGGACGGGTTTTTATCTTTTCCCTGGTATATAGAGTAACCGGTATTTTTCCTGATTTTCCTGAAAGTCCGATCCGCTTTTTCTTCAAAACCGGACGCCATCGGATAAATTGATTAAATATTCCAGGCTCGGAAAGCATGAACACCGTAAAAGCAGCCCGGCAGAATAGGGCAATCTGATGACACATCTCTTTAATCGTGCGGGCTTGTTTCATTGGACGGCGATCAATAACTTATCTTTTGTGAATAATAAAAAACACCCTCGCAAATATAATGCAATGAACCACGGAAATCCAAAGGGATTAACTGAAACCCCATTTCACGATAAATCTACCTCGCTGTCCCGATCTGAACGGCAGTATATACAGTCACTTCATCAGAAAAAATACCGATATTACCATAATCAATTTGTTTTGGAAGGTATCAAGCTCGTTCACGAGGCCATTCAAGCCCGGTATCCAATCGAGAAAATATACGTCAGTATAACCGCTCAAAATAAAAACTGGTCACGAGAGATCGGTTCACTGCTGGATTCGTGGCCTATTCAAGTGCTGTCTGATTCCGAGATTGCCTCAATCAGCTCATTGAAAAACCCGGAAGGTGTTATTGCAATAGCGCCAATTTCTTCCCAGGATTTTTCGATAGAATTACCACCACTGTCACCATTTATTTACCTGTGGGAAATAAACGATCCCGGAAATCTGGGAACAATTCTAAGAACTGCGCGATGGTATGGGATACAAAATGTATTACTGTCTCCCAACAGTGTGGACCCGTTTTCACCAAAAGTTGTTCGCGGCACCATGGGCGCCCTTTTCAATGTTTCTATCTGGCAAAATGTTGCGTTTGAAGATTTGAAAGTATATACCGACAACCAGGAAATCCTGCTGGTTTCCGCTGATACTGGCGGCTCACCGGTTAACTCTCTGCACACCGACAAATGGGGCTTGATTCTGGGAAACGAGTCCCACGGATTGCCGGATTTTATTATCAACAGTTCAAAATATACTATCGGTATTCCGCGTTACGGTTCCGGCGAATCTTTGAATTTGTCCGTTTCGGCCGGAATAATCCTGAATGAATTATATCGACAAAACAAGGAGTAAAATGCGTTCAATTTTAATGATAACACTTTTAATATCAACAGTCTGGTGTGCCGACAGTCTATCCACCGGGAATTCCGATCTCCCCATCGGCACACAGGCACCCGGGTGCTATGCTAAAACAATTGACGGTAAGGATTTTTTTCTAAGCCGGCATGTCGGTCCAAAAGCACGCAACGAGTTAAAGGGGCCGGTGGTTTTTTCCTTTTTTACTACCTCCTGTTTGCCGTGTCGAAAAGAAATCCCTTTTTTGCATGCTCTTAAAGAAGAATATCCCGGCCTGAGCATATATCTAGTCAATGTCGGTGAAGACCCCGAAACGGTTCGGTCCTATGTTGGTAAAATGAATTATACACTTCCCGTGCTTTTAGACCGTTATGGTAAAATATCAGGAAATTATTCCGCGAAAGTCACACCGACCCTCATTGCCATCAATGAATCAGGTTTAATTGATTTCTATAAACAGGGTTTCGCTGTTACTGATACCAGTACGATCGCGAAAATATTTAAACGGCTGGCGACCGACTAATGTCATTATTATTTAACGCTATTCTCGTCGCATTATCTTGACTTTAGCGGTCCTTCTATCTAAATTCTCACGCCTTTTAACACAGCCCAAACAATACAATGTTTAATATTATACCCCAGATAAAAACCGCTATATTTCTTATGGTGGTTGGCTTATTATTAGCCTCTATTACGGCGGTATTCATAATGATGGCAACTTCCGGGATCAATGAAATAACCGTAGCTCAAATCGGTCTGTTGATCGGTGAACTGTTTCTTCCGGTTCCGATTTTTATCTGGGCTAAAAATTATCGGATAGATATACGGCGTTTGTTTCGTCTAAATCCGGTTTCTGTGTCATCTGTTATTGCATCAATCCCACTTGCAGTTGGGCTGACCATTATTACCGATGAATTTGACCGGATTGCCCAGTCCCTGGTGTCCGCACCGGCAGAGTTTTCAAAAATCCAGGAAATAATGACCATTACCGACCCGCTCTCGGCATTTTTCATTATTGGTGTTGTTATCATTATTGCTCCTTTTATTGAAGAACTGATCTTTCGCGGTTTTTTCCAGCGAATTCTGGAATACCGTTTTAATGATATTACAAAAGCCGTGCTGTATTCAGCGCTGACCTTTGCTATTATACATTTTAATCCATGGTGGGTTGTACAAATTTATATAATCGGCATTTTCATGGGCTATGTTGCCTGGCGAACCAATTCAATCTGGATATCATTTATCCTTCATGCCATTAACAATGGTATTGCTGTATTATTTACCCATCTTGCAAAAAACAGTCTTGGTTGGTACGAATGGCAGGGACATGTTTCCCCGATAATTCTGGTTGTCGGCGTTCTGCTTTTAGCGGGCGGATTACGCTGGTTTATTCGATCAACTCCCATCGCCGATAAATGGAGCGGGGCCGTACCGATCGAAGAATTACTCGGCAGTCCGCCTGAATCAGGTAGTTAATCCTTTGATCCGGAGGTGTTTATGATGGATCGTGAATTTAACATTTTACAGGATGCGTTCAGGCGTCTCATTCGCCGAAACGCCCGTTCCAATACGCAAAAGATGATCATGAAAACCCACCCGGCCGATCTGGCCGCGCTGTTCAGATCATTCACGGAAATGGAACGGGAAACGGTTTTCAATCTCATTTCCGACAGGACTTATAAAGCCGAATTTCTGGCTGAATTGGACCGTTCGATTTTGGTTGAAATACTTGAAGACATGGCCCCAGGGGACATTGCAGAATTATTGAGTGAAATGGCCCCTGATGATCAGGCGGATCTACTGGCCCATATACCCGATGTTTTGGGAAAAGAGGTGCTTGGGTTAATGAGCAGCGCCGACTCTGAAGACCTGGAAGAACTGATGATGTACGAACCGGATACCGCCGGTGGTATCATGGTTCCGCTCCCGTTTAAAATGAATGAGCGCAACACGGTTCAGGACACAATCGATGCCATTCATGAGCAAAAAGATGTGGAAATGGTTTTTTATATTTACATCGTGGATGATAATGATCAACTGACCGGCGTTATTTCATTACGGCAGCTGCTGATGATTGCGCCTAAAACTATTTTACAGAACATCATGATTACTAAGGTTGTGACCGTTCAGCCGGAAACAGACCAGGAAGAAGTTGCCCGCATTATCAGTCGTTATAATTTTCTGGCTCTGCCGGTTGTCGATCGTAACAATTTACTTCTGGGAATTATCACCGTAGATGATATTATTGATGTCATCCGGGAAGAGGCCACGGAAGACTTTCTGCAAATGGCTGGAGTTGGAAAAGATCGGGAGATTTTATTAAAGACTCCATTTGAAGCGGCCCGAATCCGGTTCCCGTGGTTATTCGCGACCTTTATCGGAGGTTTAATTGTTTCTGCAATTGTCGTCGGTTTCCATGATTTATTGAATCAGTTTGTTATTCTGGCGGCGTTTATGCCAATTGTTGCCGGGATGGGTGGAAATGTCGGTTCCCAGTCATCAACCATTATCGTTCGTGGCCTTGCAACCGGTAGAATCAATTTTCAACAAATTTTTAAAATTCTGGGCGGACAGGTCATTATTGGTCTTATTCTGGGCGTTGCATTCGGTATGTTACTAACTCTTTTTTCGAACATATTTTACCATTTAACAAACAACATTCTTCTCATTGGAACGGTTATTGGCGTGTCGCTTTGTTGTGAATTGATTATTGCGGCCACGCTGGGTACACTGGTCCCCATGGTGTTACAGCGCATCAATGTCGATCCTGCGATCGCGACCAGTCCGATTGTGAGCACTTCTCTCGACATTACCGGAATGCTGGTTTACTTTTCGATAGCGACCGCGTTACTAATGTAAATCGATTTGATTCCGCGCAAACAAAGCCGGTTTCATTTTAAATATTAATATAACAGCAACCCCGATCAGGGCAGGGATAAATACATTACAAACGAATACCAACAATGGTGCAACGAGAGCTGTCTCTTTCGATATCTCGAAATGCAGAAGCATCTGCATGGTTGTCCATTCGCGTACACCGATTCCGGCAAAACTAATCGGAATCATTACTGCAAACAAAACAATGTTTACGGTCGTAAAAACTGCCGAAAATGGAATTTGAACAGATTTCAAAACCAGCCAGTACTGTAACGCCATTATAAATACATGTAAAAACGACAGGGGAATAGTGACCCCTAAAACCTTTTTAACAGGATAAGCATAATCGCCAGACAAAGATAAATCCTGCTTCCTGACAAAATAGCGGACAATCAGGAATAGCGCGGGTATAACGACCAATAGAATCCAATAGTACGGTCGCATCTGCGGATACACCCGCCACACACCCGACAGTCCACCGACGAATACGGCGAGCGCCAGACTACCTTTATCGGCCAGGTAGGCAATCAGTCGCTTAGAATAACTCCCTGGTACAAACATCATTTTCCCAACTTCGCCAAGACCACCGGGAATGACAAAACGCAAAGCATATCCAGAAAAAAACACTCTCAGAAATCGACTCGAATTATCATTGGGAAGAATGGCTCTCGTTGCTATATAAAACCGTAAGTATTCAATAAACCATAGTCCAACTCCGGCTAAAAATACCAGACAAATGGTAGACCAGCCTACGGTTAGAAAAACAGTCGATAATTGAGACAAATTTAAGGTCGAAAATAAAAAATAAAGAATTACTCCGGATACAATAATTTTCAGAAAATATCCGGAAATCTTTTTTAATTTTTTGGGCGTTGTTTTATCGGACATTACTAATAGTCAAAACGAATCTGAAATGTAAAATACCGATCGACTTTGCCCTGCATTTCCAAAGATTTAAATTTCCAATCAAAAAAGATTTCTTTCCTCCAATGATAAGAGATCTGTAGTTCAAGTTCGTTTGCGGTTTTTATTTCACCCATCAACCAGGTGGTCTCATGATTATAATCTTCATCTCGATCGGTATAATTCTGGTTTGAATTACTGCCAATTGGATAGTAATTGAGATCGTCTACCGCCAACGGTTCGACACCGTGTTTTAACAAGCGGTATTGCAGGCTTGCATACAGCCGTTTGCCCGGCCACCATTGATTTTCAAAAAACCAGAGTTGTGAATTGGGGCCGGCATAAAATCCAAGATCAACACCGTTATGGGTGTAAGAAATATAGTCAAATTTGTGTGTATATGTCCAGGGATGTACAGCAGTGAATTCCACCCTGAAATCTGTTGGTAATTTTATCGGAGCGTAGTGAATTCCCAACTGAACGCCTTGTTTATTGGCCCAGTAATCATTGAAAATCTGGGTTGTGGTGAATTCATCCAGAAAGAGTGTACCATAAAACTTACTACCGCCCCAGGGAAAGTACTCAAATTCAAAAGCCATGGTCGCATTGTCGCGGTCCATTAGATTGTGCTGTGTTGGCCAGAGGATTACCGGCGGCACCAGGTAGGCCAATTCCAGACCCCGGTTCCCATATAAATATATTTCCGTAAAACTAAAATTTAATTTGGGGCTAATTGCCATGTCCCAGCGATGTCCAACAATATATTTTTCAATGAATGTTTTTTCACCGGTCAATGTATCTCTTTCAAAATCTTTAGGCTGCAAGGACCCATGGAAAAACGTGAACTGTGCTTTTTGAAACTCCTTCTGCCATTTGAAAAATGGAAAAGGAGCTACATTATCCGAAAGTATTAATGAATTCGGACTGTTTCCCCAAAACAGCGGTTCGGTACCAAGAACAAAATTTCCATATTTGCCGGTCATCTGAACATAGGCATTCGAATAGTCAAAACCCTGTAAACTGATCGTTTCTTTTTCAGGTTTCTGATAAAATCCGCCTTTATATTCTGTGGTCAATTCAGTGTAATTATTGACATTGTATTGAACATAACGAATTCCGTCGAAATAGACTGAAAACTGTTTGCCCAGTTGTGCGAAAAAACGTATTTCATCCCGGTTAAGCGGCCGATACGAACCGTTTTTTGACTCGGCCCTGAGTGCTTCGCTCCAATCAATCCAGATGGATTCATCGTCTTTTTCATAAATAAAGAGGTGTTGTTTTTCACGGTTATCCTGATATTGAAAAACGTTTTTAATTCCCGTTTTCATATTTTCAAATGAGCGGAAGAACAAATAATTGTTGTCTTCGCCAATCTGAAAATGTTTCTCGTCTGGGCGGAGTTCCTGGCGATAATCAGCGATGTACTCATTAAGTATTTTCCGGTCAACTCGGGTCAATTGCGCGCTTAATTCCTTCAGGATTTTTAACTGTTCAGCAACCTTATCGCGAGTAAACGGGCGAGTATCATTTAAAAACGATTGTAAATATCCGAGTGTAGCCATACGATCAAGAAATAGATAAACCGGGTTTTCCATGCGGATATGTTCCTGGCTGGCAAGTGCTGGTTGGATTAACGTAATCGATAGTAACGTCCCAGTAAAAATTACAGAAAATACACGAGTGATCAACCGCTTCGATCTACATTTTTTTTGAATCAACTTTATAGCGCCCCCCTTTCCAAGTAAATCCAAACAGACTCCCAACGACAGCAACAATCACAATAAACGGCGCATGCAACAACTCCATGAGAATATAATACAATGGATTTAATTTCTGACCAAATTTTTTATATCCATAAACCATATACAGTGTGTCACAGGAAATTTTAATTCCAAACAGCAAAACAAAAGCCAACCAGAACCCAGGGGAAAAAAGTAATAAAAACGGATAAAGCGTCAATCCAAGATAATAGAAAAATGTGTTCATGGAAAATAGTAACACCGGCGCGCTGGCCTTACCGATTTTTGAACTCCAGCGGGCCCGCTGATTAATTAAATCCCGCAATGTTCGCTGGGGTGGTGTATGAACAGTTCCCGCTGGATGTAAGTTGAACTTTAAACGATAGTGCATTTTTTCAGCCGTCTGTATAATAAAAAAATCATCACCGGAAATGACTTTTTTCTGGAGTGCATCGTGTTCATAATCATCATAGAGCTGCCGATTAAACAACATATTGTTACCATTAGCGGAAAATCCCACATTGTGACCAATCGCCCCGGCTAAGACAATCTGATGGGACATATATTCGATATTCTGCATGTTCTGCCAGAGTTTTTCAAATCCGGAGCGATAATCATCCAATTGAAACAGTGTAATGCCGGTGGCTACACCCAGATTTTTTTCCATCAAACCGGTATAACTGCTCAGCCAGTCCGGATGGTGCACACAATCGGCATCCGTTGTTAAAATAAATGCACACTGGGTGGTTTTTACGGCTTGAATCAGCGCATGTTTTTTTGGGGAAACACCCGGCGGACATTCAGTAATTGTAATGATTTTTAGGTTCGGTACTGTGCCTTGCAAGTCTTTTAAAATCACACCGGTTGTATCGCTTGAGCGATCATTGATCACAATAATGTTATATCGGTCAGCAGGATAATTTTGTGCAGCCAGGGACTCGACGGTTCGCCGAATATTATTCTCTTCATTGCGGGCGGCCACAACAATGGCAAGGGATGGATATTCAATATTTAATTCGTCGTTTGAACGGACGTTATGAAGACCATAAAAAAAGAATAGAATATATGCCAGATAGATCAACGCACAAATTCCCAGGACAATATTCAAAAAAACCATCAGATCAATTCCTATCCAAGCCCATAATTGACAGCACCTTCGACACATCATTAATGCGACATAAATTGTTTCCGCATGGCAAAAGACCGGTAGCGATTTTCACATCATCTGGTAAATTCAATTCATGCTGAGGAACACAGTGAAAATAACCAAGCTTGTTTAATCTAAATGCCAGGTACTCCTGCTCGGTTTGACCGGGCGTCGGTATAAACAGGGCTGGCTTGCCCAGTGCAACAACCTCCATAATCGTTGAATAACCGGCCCGGGCAACAATAAGCCTGGCACAACTCATATATTCGGACATTTTTTGCCGATTCAAATGGGCATAAATTTCCAGTGTCCGATCTGCGGAAAGCGGTTTTTCTTCTCCGGGTTTCCCTAAAACAACCACGCGCCGACCAGAAATGCTCTCAACCTGTTTTAATATCAATTCTTCCAAAATTGACCGCTGCGGCTCCGGCCCCGATATCATGAACAGTATATCGATTGGCCCTGTACTTGGCTTCTTGTCAATGCTGGATAAAAATCCGATATACGTCAATTTAGCATAATTTTGAAATGCCCGGGGATGGCCCAGGTTTCCAGTCAGGTTTGCGCTGCCGTCAATGTCCGGAACAATTATATGCTTAAATTTCCGGAATGCCAACCGATTAAACCAGACACTGGTGAATTCACAACAACGGATCAGTATTGGCAATTTAAACTGTAGCTGGTGGGTCATCAAGAAAGAAGGAATTTTATTGGAATATACTCCATAACGATTATCCGAAAAAATCAAATCTATATCGTGTTTTTTGACCAGTCGCTCTGTTTGATAATGTTCAATTAAAAGTCGTACAAAAATTCTCGGAATCTGAATTATTAGATACAAAAAAAACACCAAACTGTTACGGCTATATTTGACATTGTAATCGGGAAAATCAAGTATTTCACAGTCAGGGAATTCGTCCCGGAGTAATGTCAGTGAACGTCCCGTCGATGCCAGAATCACATCATTGTGTTTTTTAAGGGCCCTGATTATCGGAATGGAACGTGACGCGTGACCAAGCCCCCAGTTTAGTACGGCAACTAAAATTCGGGTTTTACGGAGTGATGGATTGTTCGTCAACTGGCGTTTTCCTGTTCGCTATAATTGATTTGAAACATCGCCTGCGAAGTTACAATTAAAACTAAAGACATCAAAAGCACTTATTTCCAGCCGTTAACTATTGTTTATACATTACACCTTTCGTACTTTCAAAAGATGAATGCACAAACCATCCTCCTAATCAACCCCTGGATTGCCGATTTTGCTGCCTATGATTTGTGGACCAAGCCCTTAGGTCTTTTATATATCGGCAGGTTTTTACGACGTTACGGACATACAATACAATTAATCGATCTGATGGATCGGCAGCGATGGGGTGATAGTAACTCAGCGACACCAATCAAAACTCGTGGAAAATACCATAAAACAATCATTCCGAAACCGGCAGCCATCGCACATGTTCCCCGTAAATACGGCCTATACGGAGCAAGCAGAGAACAATTTATTTCAGAACTGAAATCGATTGAAGTCCCAAAATTGATCTTGGTAACATCCCATATGAGTTATTGGTATCCGGGTGTTTCCGAAACAGTTAAAATTCTGCGTAATTTCTTTCCCGAGTCAAAAATTGTATTGGGTGGAATCTATGCCACATTATTCCCGGATCATGCCCGCCAAATAATTCAGCCGGACTATTTGATCACCGGTTACGGTGAAAAACGTGCGCTGCAGATCGCGGATTCTGTTTTCGGAAAATCCCGGGATTATACTGAAATTCCCGATGTTAGTGACGACGGTATTTTGCCCTGGGATTTGTACCCGGAGTTGACCGTTGCTCCGCTAATGACATCCAGAGGTTGTCCGATGCATTGTGATTATTGCGCCACCCCCTTTTTAAATCCTTATTTTTCTCAAAGAACAACAGAAGACGTTATCAACGAAATAGATACTCTATACAAAGACAGTAAAGTACGTGAATTTGCCTTTTATGACGATGCCCTGTTCGTCAATAAAACGCACCACATAATTCCAATTTTAAAAGGCATTATTACATACAAAATCAGAGCAACTTTTCATTCACCCAACGGTCTGTTTGCCCGGGACATTGATACTGAATTGGCACAACTAATGAAAGAATCGGGATTCAAAACCATCCGGCTAAGTCTGGAATCCATTATCCCGAAAATTCAGACGGCCTCCACAAACAAGGTGTCACAACATAATTTTGAGGGCGCCCTGAACAATCTTGAATCCGCCGGATTTCAACGAAAAGATATTGAAACTTACCTGATTATAGGGCTGCCCGGCCAGAAGTATTCAGACATTGAAATCTCCTTACGTTATGTGTTCGAACAAGGCGCCATGTCACGCCTGGCCTCCTACACTCCGATACCTCATACCCGGTACTGGAATTTAGCAAAAAATTCCGGCCATGTTTGGGACGACATGGATCCCTTACTCACAAACAATACCCTGTATCCCTGCGCCACGGCAGATTTTCCTGTGGAAAAATTCACAGAATTGCGTCAACTTTCTAACCGGTTAAATACTGAAGTAAAAATTCAAGCCTGAGGACAATTTATGGGCACAATAAAACCGGCAATTTTCGCACACCCTTTTGTTGCTGTCATGTTCAACCGGGCAGACCAGTTGAAAAATATTCTAGACGTTCTGGAAAATCGTTTTGGCAGTATTCTGTCCGCTGGACCAAGCTACCGGGTCTCTGATTTTTCTGACTATTATGAAACGGATTTCGGCAACCAATTACAGAAACAGTTTTTTGTTTTCAAAAAACCGATCTGTCTAGAAAATTTCTTCCAGGTAAAAGTATGGACAAACAATCTTGAGTTCGATCCAAATACTAAAACGCCCCGGCGAATTCTGAACATTGATCCCGGCTATCTTGAACCGTCAAAGCTGGTGTTGTACTCCAGTAAAAACTTTTCTCACAGAACATACTGTGGCGCGGGAATCTTTGCAGAAGTTACCATGTCGTTTATCCATGGTGACTTTGTCCGTTTGCCCTGGACGTATAACGATTATTACTGGAAAAAAAACCGGGAATATCTACTGGATTCACGAACACAAATCGTGCAAATGGCCCGCCATCAATTATAGAAATGCCAGCGCTCTTACCGGTGCTCCTTCCGTATTCATCTTTAACGGCAGTGCACAAAAATTAAATCCCTCTTTTTCCGGAAGTGACTGTAGTCCACACAGGTTTTCAACGGCCAGACGGCCGTCCCCAAGCCATACATGATGAACCGGGTAATTGTCGTCCTTAGCGTCAGCCGCATCGATACTGGGAAAATCTACTCCAATGCCCATTGTTTTTGTTTCTGTTAATATTTTTACCATTTGTTCGGATAAATACGGATGCTCGGTAAAATAGTTCGGCTTGCCCCAATACTTATCAAAACCAGTATATACTAAAATCCATTCCGGTTGTTCATTTTGAATCGTCTCAATATCCTGATCTGACATCATTATCTCGCCGGATGTTTGCTCGTTTTTCCGTAAACAAATCGCTTTTCCAAAAAATTCTCCGACCGAAATATCCAGCAATGCCTTCCCGTCTGGGAAAAAATGTCGTGGTGCATCAATATGAGTACCATAATGTGAACCAAGCCGGATAGACGAGATGGTAATTCCGGAGTCATTCCTATTCGTAAGTGTTGTGATTTTCGGTCTTGGGCAATCGCCGGGATACGTCGGCATCTTGGTATGAAGTTCATGACTCAAATCAATGATTCGTTTATATACCATATCAAAGCCAGCTTTATTTTATGAATCCAACTGTCTGGGCCAGCGTGATGTGTTGTTCCGGGCGCAATTTCATTTCAGGCGCCAGTTTATCTTTATCTACCCATCCCCGGACAACCGTGCCCAGTCCTTCGGCCGCACAATATAAATAGACATTCTGACTAATAAAGCCCGTATCGGTAGCCGAATAGAACTTTTTCGATTCTTCATCACCTTTCATTTTATCGTAATCGGCAACATATACGAGGTTAACCGGCGCTATCTCTGTCAGTTTTTGCTTGCCTGTCTTTCTGCGAATATCATTGCCATGAACCAATACCAGTACATGATCGATGGCATTATACAGATACAGCCCTTTTTGCATGGCAACATAAACGTCGATTTCCTGATCATTCCTGGCCGTCGGAGCGGTACGTTTTTTATTATCCGGCCGGTTTGTGCCAACAGCCGCCCAGAGTAAATTCGATAATTGCTCCAAGGACAGCTCCTTTTCCGAAAATGAGCGCTCTGTACGACGGTTTTTTAGTGCACCAAAAAGGGTCGCACTTTTTTCAAATTGCGGTGGTAAAAGCTGAATATCCTGTGCAAATATTGGCGTACATAACAGCAAAATAAATCCTACATTAAATACTTTTTGTCTCAATCGTTTCATGAGTCCTCCTGTACTGTTTTTTGATCAATGTGAATGAAATAGATAGTGTTGAATATTATGAATATATGTCAAAAACTCTTTGCCGGTTCGCCAAACAGCCTGTCGATATCTGATTAATAACGCCGTCGATGCAGATATTACAATTAATTCCCCCGTGCCAAATACAAACCAGTTGAATATCTCCGGAGTATAATTATAAACGTCTTTCAGAAATTCCTGGTTTTGCGACAGCGTTAAAATTTTTGGCAGATAATTACCTTGCACGATAAGCGCTGAATAATTCCAGATAAAACTGGTGAATATCAAACCGATACCCAACAGTAACAATAGCCACTCTTCTGACTTCAGAAAAACCGGGCCGTTTGACTCTTCAAGCATCAGCAGGCTGGCGCCAAACCAAATCATCGTCAGCGATACAATTATCGGGGCTAATACCGGCCCCAGCCATGGCAGAGGTATTAAAAACAGGACATCCCAGGTCAATAATGACTGCGGCCAGTTCAGAAAAAGTTTCAGGGCAACATAATAGACAATATCCCAGACTGCAAAACTGATCAGGAAGTAGGCCAACTTTTGAATTGCGTTTTTCCCGACTAAAAATCCCAGGGCAAGAAGCATTAATACTGTTGCAACTTCCCGCACCAATTCTACAAAATACATTTGGGGCGAAACGGGACTCATTGGAAACCCAAAACCCGCCGGGTAATAAATATCCCTCAGGTAAACGACTACAATCGCCTCCAGAAAACCCATCGCCAGGCCGAAAACACCGACCCAAAATAATCTCTCAATAAGGTTTTTTGATAAGGTTTTCATCTGATTTACTTCTGAAGCTTAATCATAGCACATTATTTTATCACAAAAGATGAAATTTTTCACACTGGATTTGGAACATCAACAAACTCTACTTTTAGACCAAATTTTTCCGCCAAGTGATTACCCAGGGCCATGACTCCACGTTTTTCAGTGGCATAATGACCGGCTGCAACAAAATGAATACCTTCTTCCTTCGCCATGTGCATCACAAACTCCGATGCTTCACCGGTGATATACATGTCCAGGTCCGCCGCAATGGCCTGTTTCAGTTCTTTTTGGGCGCCGCCTGAAATAATTCCAATCTGCTCAACCTGTTTCGGTCCAAAAGGGAAGAGCAGTGCTCCTTGATTGATGGTTCGTTTTATCACTTCAAAGATATTTGCATAAGGCACTGCCGATACTCTACCCCGGACACCAACCAGATTGCCGTCATGTTCACCAAAAGGCTGAATATTAACCAAGCCCAGACAATTGGCAATTTGTGCGGCGTTGCCATATTTTATATGGGCATCCAAAGGCAGATGGTATGCAAGCAGGTTAATATCATTTTCAAGCAGCATTTTAACACGCTGTTTATAACCGCCCTGATAGACCGGCCTTTCAAAATTCCAAATAATTCCGTGGTGCACCAAAACCGTATCGGCATGAATTTCAACGGCTTTTTCAAACAACTCAACCGAAGCGCTGACAGCTGTAACAATCGTATTAATTTCCTCAGATCCTTCAACCTGCAACCCGTTGGGGCCATAATCCGAAAATTGTGAAGATTCTAACAATTCATCCAGATACTTTACTAATTTGCTGCATTGCATATTGATCTCCGTTTTGAAACACTGAACTTAAAAATTAATATACACAATCAAGATCATAAATGGAATGCCTGGGAATTTGTTTCATAGACATTCTGAGGATTCTCTCTGATTTTCTGTCTGTTTTCTAATGGGGAAATTTATTACATTAACGCCGATGGTAATTAAAAAACGTCATACCAAACCATCGTTTACTGAACAGCTACAAGGAGCTCTTTTTTTATGGAAGACATTCCCATTATTGAATCGGCAAAAGACCGCGACGAAGAACTCGTCACCAGAATTCGTACACGAATTAATGAAGTTGAAAAACTGATCGAGGCTATGAAATCAAAATTACCCGGTGACTCTTAATAGATCATACAATTCCGTGAAATGAAATAATAAACCGATAAACGACCCTGAAAAAATGTTTAGAACAGTTTCTTCACTTGACGACCTGATAAAAGTATTTATCGTCCGTGGAATCGTCTTTATTGATGAGCAAAACGTCCCCTATGATACCGAAATGGATGAGTACGAATATAGTTCTCTTCATATATTAGGGGAGATTGACGGCGAACCGGTAGCGGCCGCTCGTCTGCGGTTTATTAACGATTGGGCCAAACTGGAACGAATTGCCGTCCGGAAAGAATACCGCAATCGTGGATATGGACACGATATCGTTGAGTTCATGTTGGCCCTTGCACGGCAAAAAGGCTGCCGTAAATTTAGAATGCACGCCCAGGCACATCTTTGTGAGTATTACGCCCGACACGGTTTTGTGGCCCAGGGAGAAAAATTTAAAGAGGCGGATATCGATCACTATTTGATGACCTTGGAAGACAACGATCATAATATTCCAAAATAGCGACAACAAAACAGCATACATTATCGTCTCAACGTGTGACAGATAAATAATCATGACCGCCATAACTAAACAAAGCAAACCAACATTTTTCCGAGATTTGTTTGATCGTCGATTTCCTCAAATTATTTTTATTTATTTCGGTGTTTGTTGGACAATTCTGGAATTTGTCAGCTGGATCGTTGAGCATTACACTATATCGCCTTCCCTGACCGACCTGAGTTTCATCACCCTGGTTTCCATGGTTCCGACGGTTGGGATGCTGGCCTATTTTCACGGACGCCCCGGACGGGATGAGTGGACTAAAACAGAGAAAATCGGTATACCAATCAATGTCATTATTACGGGCTGTTTGCTGGTTTACTTTTTCGGGGGTCGGGAACTCGGCTCGGCAACGACTGAGATTAATATAAAAAACGAAGCCGGTCAGACGATTCGAAGGCAAATTCCAAAAAGTGAACTAATGAAACGTCTGGCAATTTTCTTTTTCGAAAACGAATCGGAAAACACGGATCTTGACTGGCTTCAGTACGCGTTTATGGCGGGTTGTCATTATGATTTGAACCAAGATCCGATATTTTCTGTTTATTCCGGGTATGATAACGCGATTTATCAGAAAATCACCAGTGCCGGCTTTGCTGAAAATCTCGGCATGCCCATGGTGCTGGAACAAAAAATCGCCCGGGAAATCGAGCGGGAATATTTTCTGGGAGGCAGTTTCACAACGAAAAACGACTCTTTGGTCGTGAAAACCTATTTATATGAAACAAATCATGGAAAGCTGCTTTATGAACATGAATTTTCCGGCACCAATGTCTTCCGGATTATGGACCAAATCAACGATCAGCTAAAAAAAGATCTGGATGTGCCGGTATGGCACCGGGAAGACATTCAGGATTTGCCTGTCGCTGAGATGACCACCTCATCAGAAGAAGCCTTTCAACAGTACATTATCGGTTCGAACCTGACGAATCTGAAAAATGACCCTGTTGCAGCTCGGCCTCACCTTGAAAGCGCCGTTCAGCTAGACCCCACTTTTGCCCTGGCCCATTACGGGCTATACCAGCTTTATATCAATCTGAATCTTTTCGATAATGCTGTCTTGGCGCTGAACACAGCCATGCAATATATTTATAAATTTCCCGAGTCGATTCAGTTCGCAATTAAAGAAGAATATTATCTGATATCTGAAGATCCTGAAAAACGGACAGCAATTATCGACATGTGGGTCAAACTCTATCCTGATGATATTCGCGGTCATTTCCGCTTGGCCGGAGAATACTTTAAGCAATTTAAAATCGATGATGCCATTGCTGAATACAATAAAATTCTGACGATTGATCCTGCCCGCCAATATTATCTCCGATACATTGGTAACGCCTATCTCTTAAAAGGTGATTTTAAAAACGCTTTAAGTTACTTCGAACAGTATCGCCGCGCGTTTCCAAAAGATTACCGATCCTTTGTGTCTTTTGGCGACCTGTTTCTGATAATGGGCGATTATGATAAAGCTCGCGACTATTATACTGACGCTCAGATACTGGAACCCAATGAAATATCGATTACAATCATGCTGGCCCGGATTAATCTCCTGACAGGAAACTACACGACCGCATTGACCCAACTACACAACGCAGAAAACATGGCTGACACCCCAATGGAAAAACAGTTGGTGTACTCCGTCTTCTACGAATATTATCGTCAGCGGGGCGAGATTCGAAAGGCTCTTGATTATTCAGCGAAGACAACCGACGAGGCCGAAAAATATTTGAAACCACTGGATATCGTTATGGGACGTATGAACAACCAATGTTTTGGTTTACATGTCATGCTGGGCAAGGAACGTGAGGCCGTCTCTCAGTTGAATTCCTATAAACACACGTTGCCAAAACCCTGGTCCCGTTTATTGGCGTTTGGATATTTGCAAATAGCTCTTGAAAAAGAAGATACAACCCTGATCAAAACAACTATTGCCGACGCAGAGAAAGTTCTGCGGATTTTTGGCGAAGATGCCCGGTATAATATTTTACACAATGCACGGGGCCATCTTTATGAAATCGATCACGACTATATCAATGCCATCATGGAATATCAAAAAGAATCCCATTATACACCAACCGATGTCACGGTCCTCACCCGTATCGCCCGTTGTTACCGATATCTGGGCGATTATTCAAAAGCAAAAAAATTCCTCGAAAACACATTAAGTATTTTACCTATGTATGCCGAAGCCCATTTTGAAATCGCCCGGGTCTATGCCGCCGAGAACGATTTGGTAAATGCCCGAAAACATATGGACATCGTTCAAACCATCTGGAAAAATGCAGACTGTGAATACCCACCCGCAATAGAAGCCAAACTTTTTTACAACTCAATAAATCAACTTCCAATATAAAAACGCCCCCCAAATTCTCTTCGGAGGGCGTCCCGTAATATTGTAATGACTCGTTACTTTACTATATTGGGCTGTTCCAGGCCATACCCTTTTTTCTTATCTTCCGCTTTTAGCATAAATGAAACTACAATTGCTAATACACTGCAGGCAATGAAAATCAGCCATGTGGTTGCATAATCATATTTCACATTCTCACCAGCGTATTTGGCAGCTGCCACTCCGGGATTGGTTTTGTCCAAGACAACACCGAGTAAAAAAGGAATGCCCATCAGGCCCCAGTTTTGAACCCAGAAAATGAGCGCGTAAGCAGTTCCCAACTGTTTCTCGGGAATGATTTTCGGTACAGACGGCCACATGGCAGACGGCACGAGCGAAAACGCCATACCCAAAACAACAACCAGCAACACCGCCAGAACAACGCTGTTTAGCCCTGGTATCCATAAAACAACATGAACACACAAAAGCATCACCGACCCAAGAATCATAATGCTTGCCCCTTTGCCAATGTGATCATATATGCTGCCAAAAACTGGTGTCAGGAACATCGTCCCAAAGGGTACCAGGCTGGGAATAATACCGGCGTGCTCCGGGTTAATGCCGAACTTGTTAACCATTAAATCGGGACCGAATTTATAAAACGGAAATACTGCCGAGTAAAACAAAACACAGAGAAGCGCAATGTACCAAAAGCCGCGATTGGTCACAATCATCGCAATATCTTTCATGCGGAAAGGCTCTTCCTGTTCGAGCTCCAGGCGAATCTGATGATCGAGCTTACGATCCATAAAATTATAGATAATAAAGGTAATCAACCCAACACACAAAAGAACCGCACCCAACAATGCCGGGGCTGCGACATTAAATGACTTGGCAATATAAGGTGCAAAAAACAGGGAACCAAAACTACCCATACGGGCCAGGGCAACCTGCAGTCCCATCGCCAGAGCAATTTCTTTGCCTTTGAACCATTTGACCAGGATTTTTGAAACGGTGATACCGGCTGTTTCAACGCCAACCCCAAAAACAGCAAAGCCTATAGACGCCATCCATATCGAGGCACTGACTCCCAGCTTATGGGCCATGGATAATCCTAAAAATTTAATAACAGCGCCAACCACCATAACCAATGCCGACCCAATTGCGGTAAACCGAATCCCCATTTTATCCAGAATGATACCGCCAAATATCAGCATCAGCAGAAACACATTAAACCAACCATAGGCGCTGGTGACAGTTCCGAACGCGGTACTATCCCAGCCCAGCTGGGCTTCCAGCATTGGTTTTAAGGGTGAAATAACTTCTGTGAAAAAATATCCGAACATCATTGTAAAGGAAACAATGCCCAATGCCGTCCAGCGTGCGACTTTGCTTTCCCGAAGTGTTTCTCTGATCTTGTCTACCATAGTTTTCCTCTGTTTTAGATAATGCCTTTTCAATTAATCGTCCGTAATCTACAGAAATCATTTCAATTTATAAAAACTATTGTCTTTGATCTGTTGTCTATCCTTTATAATATGATTAAATTCTAAAGATTTTTGTCAATCAACCAACAAGGAGATTCTATCGATGGCTCATGTAATTAGTGACGAATGTATTGCTTGCGGTGCCTGCCTGCCTGAATGCCCGGAAAACGCGATCAGTGAAGGCGATATTTATGTAATCGATGCCGAGATATGTACCGATTGCGGAACCTGCGTTGACGTTTGTCCAACTGAATCAATCAGTCCGGCATAATGGTTTAGCCCAACTGGAAGAAATATCCGGTTGGGCTATTGCTTTTAATAACTCCATAAATAACAATTATTATGAAATTAAATCTATATTTTTTTAGTCTGTTTGTTTGCTTTTTTATTATACCGCAAAGCGCGTGTCAGTCACATCCTTCGGTTACCACTGTAAAAACCGGCCTGGATGTTCTCCGCGAACAGAACTTCGAACAATTTGCCGGGAGGCGCGTCGGAATTATTTGCAATCACACCGCCTGTGATAAAACCGGAAAACACATTGTCGACCTGTTTTATGACAGTGGCAAATGTCAGGTTACGGCAATCTTTGGTCCCGAGCATGGTTTTCGGGGAATACATACAGACGGCCAAACGATTCACGACGAAACGGACCCTAAAACCGGTGCAATGATTTATAGCCTTTACGGAAAAACGAAACAGCCAACGGCAAAAATGCTGGAAAATGTCGATGTTCTTATTTACGACATTCAGGATGTGGGCGCCCGGTTTTATACATATATAACCACGATGTCCCTGGCCATGGAAAGCGCCGCCAAACATGGTGTTCCTTTCTTTGTGATTGATCGCCCAAATCCAATCCGCGGAGATATAGCCGAAGGCCCGATTCTGGATATGAACTTTCAGTCCTTCGTCGGACCGCATCCGATTCCCATCCGTTACGGTCTCACTATCGGCGAACTGGCCGGCTGGATCAATGGCGAGATACTCAATAAAAACGACGTTGCTGCCGATTTAACTGTTATTAAAATGGAGGGGTGGACACGGTCCTTTTGGTACAATCAGACCGATCTGCCCTGGATTTCTCCCTCGCCAAATATGACGACTTTAGAAACCGCGATTGTATATCCCGGATTTTGCCTGCTTGAGGGAACCAACCTGTCTGAAGGACGGGGAACCGACGCGCCATTTTTAAAATTCGGTGCGCCCTGGATTGATTCTCATCAATATGCCGATGATCTTAATGCTTTAAAATTAAAGGGAATTCGGTTCATGCCAATATCGTTTACTCCGGCTTCAATTCCCAACGTCGCCTATAGACCAAAATATGAAAATCAGTTATGTGGTGGCGTTGAAATAGAAATTACCAATCGGGATAAACTAAAATCAGTCGCAGCGATGCTCATTATACTGGAGAAAACCCGTGAAATGTATCCGGATAACTTTTCAATCCGGGGTTCATCAAATCGCCTGTACGGGAGCGATAAACTCGGAAACACCCTGACTGCTGGTACACCATCGGTTCAATCGCTAATAGATGGATGGCAAAAGGATTTGGACAATTTCACAAAAACATCGGAAAAATATTATTTATATCACTAGCCACTATCATAATTTTCGATTGCGATAATATTCTGTGCTTCCATTTTTAAAAGAAATTCCCGGGCTTATAAAATCTTTTAAGCAGAAACGTACAAATTGTTTCCTGTTTAATTATGACGAACTACAGCGATCGATGAAAGTTGTTTCGGGACTGATCAATCAAATCGCCAACCTTTCAAGACCGCCAATAATTTTCGCCGGGTTAATCAGCGCTCGTTCATTGCCGGAATTCAAATCGGAAATAAAGAATCACTTAATACTGGCCGGCAGTAATGGTTTTGAAATTGATGGCCCCGGCTTTTCGTGGGCATTCCCTCAACTGAGTCTTATTCGCCATCAGATGGAACATCTGGTCGACACGATTTCCCTGGAAATTGGCCCCGCGTGGACAAACCAAAACACCCGAATTACCGGTGCGGAATTAAATATATTGATCCCTTCCAACGATCAATATATTTTTAATATACTGAGCCCCTTGATTCGACGTGAAATTTCCGGGTCTCTACTCAGTGCAAAACAGACAACCGAGAAAATCCAGGTATTGCCCACGGTTCATTGGGATAAACAAATGTTGGTTCGAAAAATTGTGGATCTTTTACCACACGAAAGCGGTCTGAGTCCGGCGATATATTACTTTGGCTCCGAAATCAGTGACGAGCCCGCTTTCCGGGAAGCGAATCTATATGGATATTCAGTATTACTTCGGGAAAATATAGGCCGGAAAACAAACGCCCTGTACTATCTGCGCAATATCCAGGAAATAAGCAAAATGCTGATTTGGTTTAATGCTCTTTAGCGTTTCTTATTGAAGATCTTCCCAAAATGAAACTGCCCGGCGAATATGGGGAATCGTAATCGAACCACCAACAATTAGTGTAATAGACAATATTTCTTCCAGTTCCTTGCTGGAGACTCCCTGATCATGACATTGAATCAAGTGGTATTTAATACAGTCCTCACAGCGTAAAACCAGAGAAGCTACCAAGCCCATCATTTCTTTTATTTTGCGATCCAATGTGCCGTCCTAGTAGACCTGCGTGTCCAGATTCAAGAAGCGCCTGGTGATTTTATCACTGTATTTCATCACCAGTTCATTAAGAATCTGGCGCTCTTCATTAAATCTGTCTTTAGTCTGTTTTGTCATATCCGGCTCCTCTGTTTTGTTCTGATAATAAAACAGTTTAAGAAAACCGGACTATATTTGGAATAAAAATAATAATCCCGCAATCGCCAGGGTAAAATGGGTTAACCCCAATAAGGAGAATTGCGGGATTTGAATTAATTTAAAACGCTGACGATCTTTTTATCGCGGCCTTTTCGTTCGAAGGTTACGACACCATCAATTGTCG
>CAZAKB010000004.1:0-4878 GCA_964485475.1 uncultured bacterium | reverse complement strand
ACGATCTTTTTATCGCGGCCTTTTCGTTCGAAGGTTACGACACCATCAATTGTCGCAAACAGAGTATCATCATTACCCCGGCCAACATTCTTACCAGGATGAATTCGGGTACCGCGCTGCCGGATAATGATTGAACCGGCGGTCACGGTCTCGCCGCCAAAACGTTTGACGCCCAATCGTTGCGACTGGCTGTCGCGACCGTTTTTTGAACTACCTACACCTTTTTTATGTGCCATTGTATTGTGCTCCTATTCTTTCTGGGCCGCTTCTTCCGGTTTGGTCTCTTGCGGACGGCTCACTTTTTTCGGGGCCGCTTTCGGTTTCGCCGCCGCCTTTTTCTCGACATGTAGTCCTTTTACTTCTATTAAAGTATAAGGCTGGCGGTGACCATTTTTAACTCGATAGCCTTTGCGGCGTTTCTTTTTAAATACGATAACTTTCGGCAAACGTTTATGTTCCACAACGACCGTAGAAATCTGGATCCCCTTTACGGTCGGATTGCCTATTTTGACATCGTTACCATCCCGGTAATAAAGAACCGAATCAACGATAAATTCTTTTCCCTCTTCAACGTCTAATCGGGGAACAGAAATCTTTTTCCCTGTTTCAAGGACAACCTGATCGCCGGCGATTTCGGCTATTACATACATTTCACTCTTCATAAATCTCTCTAAAATTAGTTTTCAACACGGCCTGCAAATTTAGATATTCCCGGTAGATTTGTCAAGTCTAATATTGATCCGTAATATCTTCCCCGTTTTTTGCAAGATACACTTTAAAATCATCCACGGGGACCGAAACGTCATCGACAATTTTAATTCTCAGGAAATTTCTCCATTGAATTTTCCGCATCAGATTATTGGTGGATTTCTGAATGTACTCCAACATCTCAGGATGTAAGTGAATCTCCAGGCGTTTTGTTCTTGATTTCACTTTGAACCGTCGAAACCACCCTTCGATTTTTGTAACCACCGATTCCTTTGATGATATTCTTCCGGAACCATGGCAGAGAGGACATTCCTCGCTGACACTATACAGCAAATTTACCCGGGTACGCTGACGCGTCATTTCCAGCAATCCGAAACTTGATATTGGCGAAAGGGCAACTTTCGCCCGATCAAGATAAAGAGCGTGTTTTAGTTCGTGATATACTTTTTGTCTGTTCTCGGCCTCTTCCATGTCGATATAGTCAATCACCACCAAACCGCCAATATCACGCAATCTTAGCTGTCTTGCAATTTCTTTTGAGGCCTGTAGGTCGATTTTTAGGGAGTTTTTCTCGTGGTCTTTTTTCCCAATAAATTTACCGCTATTGACATCAATTGTAGTCATTGCCTCGGTGTGTTCGATCACAATAAACCCACCGCTTTTCAGCCAGACTTTTTTGTTCAGCGTTTTCTCAAATTCTTTTTCTACATTGTATTCTGTAAACAACGGATTGCGGGAGCTGTGATAATTGATCTTCTTGACTAATGCCGGAGACACACTTTTTATATATGCATGGAGTTTTTTATACAAGGATTTTGAATCAACAATGATTTGGTCGATATCCGGTGTAAACAGATCCCTGATAACCATCGAAGTAATTTCCATATCCCGGTACACACAGGTCGGAGCGTAATTGTTTTTAACGTTTGATTCCAGCTCTGTCCATTTTTGGAGTAAATCCTGCAGATCGTTTTTTATTGCTTTCTCGTCCTGACCATCGGCGACTGTCCTGATAATAAATCCAAAGCCTTTCGGTTTTAAATCATGAACAATTTTACGCAGGCGCTTTTTCTCATCGCGCCGTGTGATTTTCTTGGAAATACCCACATACTCTTCATTGGGCACCAACACCAGAAACCGTCCCGGAATCGAGAGGTCGGTTGTAACCCGCGGACCTTTTTGGGCAAAGGGTTCTTTGATCACCTGAACAAGAATTTCCTGGCCGGTTTTTAAACCTGTCGGATGTGGCTTATTCGGTTTTTTTCGCCGGGTTCGGGGAGCTTCTTCTTCATCGCTGTCACCAACAATGCTTTCGATCATCGATACGACAGTCGTCGGATCGTCCATTTCAGAGAATGGTAAAAATGCGTTGAGACGATATCCGATTTCAACAAATGCCGCGTGGATGGCGTCAATGACATTTTCCACTTTTCCTTTATAAATATTACCGACCATGCGGGACTGCTCGGGTTTCTCAACAAAGAATTCTACCAGTTCATCGTCTTCCAAAATTGCGATGCGGGTTTCTTTGCTGGTTTCACTGATTAAAATCTGTTTTTTCATAATTGTTTTTTCAACCTGATTCTTTGATTAAAAATGAGTTTTCAGCCGGCAAATTATAGGGGTATTTGAAATTTCCAGCTGTTTTAAAATTTCTTCCGGACGGACTGTTTGTCCGTCAATAACTTTAGTAGACAATATTATGTCGTGTTCATCACGCGGGATAATATTGTCAATAAATGGCCGAATATTAACACAACGAATTCGATCATTCCGCTGTTTTTCGATTATTATTTCCGGTTGTTTTAATAATTCATCAATGGTTTGTGACACATTCTTCGGCAATATTTCACAAAACCGGATTCCATATTCAAAACCGGTGGTGCCGGAAAAAAGGGAAGCAGATTTTATTGGGACCTCGTTCGCTGATTCGATAAAAATACCATCCGGCAATTCCTGGTTAATGTGTTCCGCAAGACTTTGATCTGTCTCCGTAAGCACGATATCCAGGTATTCATCTTTTGAGCTATATCCAAGGGGCAGTGGAAAACCCGAAGACATTTTAGGACGGCGATTGAATCCCTGTGTAAACGACAATTTCAGGCCGGCCCGGCGAAAGGCCTGCTGAAATACACGCATAGTGTCAAGATGAGAGATAAATTTTGATACGTCCTTTTTCTGGTATCGCAGACGAAATTTCATTTCATCGAAATCAGATTCCTCTTTTTCCTTAATCTCCTGATTTTCCTGGGGAAATGTTTGTTTGTTATCGACGATTTTCATCGACAGTGTTTCAAAATCACAAACGCCACAAGCGATACATCCGTTCCGACAATCCGGCGTTGATTCTGTCCTGTATGCTTTTTTTCGTTCTTTATCTAAAAACGCTTTCAAAACGCGGGCATCAATATGGTCCCAGGGCAACGTATCCGAAGTTTTGATTTTTCCCGTAAACATCTGCGGCGTTACCCCACATTCTGCCATGGCCAATTCCCATGCTTCCGGATTAAACAACTCTTTCCACGAATCAAATTTTGCACCATGTTTCCAGGCGCTGTAAATTACTCTCGCCATCCGGCGATCTCCTCTGGAAACCGATCCCTCCAGTTGCGAATAATAGGGGTCACGAGCCATTATTTTGATCCGCTTGTACGATGCAAGTCCCCTTTTAATCATGTCCAATTTACGCTGGATTTCAACCGGCTCATCCTGAGCTTCCCACTGAAACGGCGTAAAGGGTTTCGGGATAAACGTAGACAGGGTAATATTGATTGAAAGTCGTTTCTTTCCACGTTCATAAACGGTTCTTGTCAGCCGGATAATTTCAGTGATATCTTCATCGGTCTCCGTCGGTAAACCCAGCATAAAATACAGTTTTACAGACCGCCAGCCAAATTTTAACGCAATATCGACAGAATTCATCAAATCTTCTTCGGAAATGTTTTTATTGACAACATTTCTCAAGCGCGCCGATCCCGCTTCCGGCGCAAAGGTCAGGCCAGACTTTCTGGTTTTCTGAGCAATTAGCGCCATTGATTCTGTAAAACTGTCTAACCGCAACGACGGTAGTGATAGGCCAACCCTGTTTTTTTCCAGAAAATCAGATATTCCATGAATTAATTCGCCCATACCGCAATAATCGGAAGATGACAATGAGAGCAGGGAGACATCATTATGCCCGGTCAACTCCAGGGATTTTTCAATTTGCCTGGCGATGTCTTGGGGCAATCTTTCGCGAACAGGGCGATAGATCATACCCGCCTGACAAAACCGACAGCCCTGGGTGCACCCCCGCATAATCTCAGCCACGAGACGATCCTGGGCAATTTCAACAACGGGTATTAATGGTTTGTCCGGAAAATAATCCCCTTTCAATTCAGGAACCCGGTGTGCCAGGATTTTATCGGGTGAATTATCTTCATCAGGTCTGGGAATCATAAACCCACTTATCGGATCTTGCTCGGTACTGTAAAAAAGCGGTATATACAAACCCCGAAAGTCGCTCTGAACTGATTTCAATATATCAGAACGGGACAATTGCTTCCGTTTTCGTTCTGCAATAAACCGGACAAGCGGCACAATTATTTCTTCGCCGTCGCCGATAACAAACAAGTCTATAAAATCTGCCAAAGGTTCAGGATTGTATATGCTGCTTCCACCGGCAATTATAATCGGATCGGTGTCTCTGCGCTCTTTAGAAAGCACCGGAATTTGAGATAAATCCAGAACGTTTAATATATTGGTGAATGTCAATTCGTAGGGCAGTGTAAATCCCAGTATATCAAAATCGCCAAGAGGAATTTTCGACTCCAGTCCATAAAGTGGCACAGTATGTTTCCGTAACTGTTCTTCAAAATCTGTCCAGGGTGCATACGCCCGGTCAGCAACGATATTCGGCTCCCGGTTTAACAGATGATACAATATCTGAAAACCGTAATAGGACATTCCCACATCGTACAGATCAGGATAGATAAGCGCAACAGAGGCTTCGGCCTTCGCAAAATCCTTATGGTGAACATTAATTTCGTTGCCTGTATATCGCCCCGGCTTTTCGACAACCGGAAGTATTTCCCGCTCAATAAATGAGTAGCAGTTCTCGGCCTGCTTCTTAAAAACCAGTTTCTCTCCTAACTAGAGAAAAAATTTATATCACTCGCTCTGTGTTCTCAC
>CAZAKB010000003.1:0-58275 GCA_964485475.1 uncultured bacterium | reverse complement strand
AGATGCCACTTTACGAGTTCCGTTGCACCTATTGCGACAATGTCTTTGAAAGGATTCAGGCATATCACGCGGACTGGCCTATATGCCCTGTGTGTGGATCAGAGGCGCAGAGAATAATGTCACCCTCAAGTGCCAAATTTAAAGGCTCAGGCTTCCATTGCACCGATTACGGCAGCCATGGCAGGGTCCGGCATCACCACCGGGATAAGCCATGAAACAACGTTATCCATGGCCGGCCTCTCAACTGGATGAAAAGGACATGGAAAAACTCTATCTGGCAAGAAAGAATACTGGCAAGCCAATGACAATGTTAATTAAGGAGGCGGTCAATAAAACGTACAATAAAAAAGAAGAGTTATAGGACTCTTCTTTTTAGCTTAATAATTGCAGTTATTATGTATTAACGTCCAACAATGATTCAACTTCTGCGATTAATATTGAAGGAAGTATATTTAATGATTTAGATAGTTTAAATATTGTATCGAGCGTCGGGCGTCTTTTCCCTCGTTCGAGTAAACTAATAAATGTACGGTCAAGATTGCAGCCAAAGGCGAGTTTTTCTTGCGAAATCCCCGCTTTAATTCGGTTATTCCTTAGTACAATTCCAAATGTATGTCTGATTTCCATAGTAACAAAATCCTTGACTAATCGTACGAAGAATGTTACTATTTGTCTACGGACTATAGTCTAAATATGACAAAGAAAAGAATAATAATGACAATTTGTAAATGTTATGGTTAACCATAACGTTTGGCGAACGGTTGCACTCTGTGATGAATTTAAGTTTTGTGGTTTTATTGAAGATAAAGGGGCATCAAAGCAGAATTGCTCTGAAATCTGCTATCAAATTTGTCCCATTCTTTGAGCATGAAAATAATTTATAAAAAACCAACGTTATAATTATTAATTGGAGAAGTTATGAAAAAGAGTATCATTTTAATTCTACTATTCATTGCTTTGACTCAATATTCATATCCAGAAGATGAAATTGGATCTGAGGTACTTGCCATCCCATCTTTTACAAATCGGACAGGATCTGATGAATATGGATGGTTAAGTGAGGCGCTTGCAGATATGTTGACGACTGATATTACATCGTCTAAGAAAATTATGGTTGTAAATAGAGTGGAAATGAAAAAAATCCTCGATGAACAACAGTTAGCACTAAATGGATTAGTTCAGAACAGTGAAATTCAAATTGGACAAATGGTTGGTGCCAACCTAATATTAAGTGGTTCTTATACTATTTTAAATAGTTTAATTAGGATTGATGTACAAATCATTAATGCGGGAGAAGGTACCGCTGTGGGAGCGACCTCCGTAATGGGTGATATTCAGAATTATTTTGTTCTCCAGAAGAAATTATCTATAAAAACGTTTGAGGCATTAAATATTTCTTTGAGTGAGGAAGAGCAAATAACATTATTTCAAGTTGATTCAAAAAATTCAAAGGCGATAGAAAACAATTACAAAGGTATTTTAGCATTAGAAAAGAAAGACCTAAAAATTGCTGAAGACTACTTTTCGCAAGCGGTACAGATTGATCCTTATTATAAAGGGGCAAAGGATAATTTAAATGCTTTGAAAGTTGATGTAAAAGGTAATTATCTTTTTAGTTCTGCATCAGCAATTTTAGATAAAAAAGAAAAACAAAAACAGTCACTTGAGTATCTGACAAATGATTTTATTAAGAGTTACTATCTATTTAAACTTGACCCAAAAAAAGCTCCACGCATTGAGACTAATTCCAATCAAAAAGAAAAGATAAAGGTTTTTATTCCATTACAAGTTGATATAGATAATAACAGCATAAAAAACTACATTGAACAGTTAAAACTTATTTCAGAAGGTGAGTTAAGATTAATTTATAAGGCTTCTAGAATATATAGCGAACCGCAAACCGTTTGTCTATTTAAAGAAAATAGCGATTTCTATATAAAAAAATACCTGCAAAATTGTCTTGTTGGGTTGACATTTTGTGGTTTTAAGATAGATAAATATGTCCAGATTAAGAGTGAAAATCAGATACTCTACCAGCATCATATTATTATTGCAAGAGAATCTGGTGGTGATTGGTACAATCCCGACTTGTTTTGTGGAATTTGTGAACATCGTGACGATTATCGCGGAATATGGATATGGAAAGAGAAATTTTGGTTTCGTAAAGGTCAAGAGATTGAGATTCCATTTTCGATTCGATTAGAGGATCTAGAGAAAATTACATCAGTTGAAATTTCTGATACAATGAAATATTAAACACTCATTCAACAAAAATGGCTCTCATCCTGTAGGGACTTCATATCTTCAAGGACACAGATAAATTCTTGAAACTTATTGAATCAAAGAGTTGGTCTGTAAATGCATATATCCACTTTAGTAATAATTGGCAGTTAAAATATGGTAGGGTTAATATGAAACAGATTACTGTTTAATTAATCTCAACCGATATATTGTTGATTTTGATAAATATTATCTGGATAGAATATAATTTTATTATCGGGGAGTCATAAAATGAAACGCAGCACTTCGAACCAATTTAACAAGTTCACATTTGCTTTGTTACAAATCATCGGTAAGTGGACAGAAGGAGAGAAAGAGATAACAGTTCATACGAAAATAAAGGAACTATATGATGATAACTTTGATGATTTTATATGGATGTTATGTTTGATTGAAATTGAATTTCTGTATGGAATTGAGATACCAGATGAATTTATAGAAAATAAAAATATGTCCATTCTTGAGTTTTCTTTAAAACTGAACATGCTATCGATTATTACGGACGATTACATTGAGTTTTATAGTACCAAAACTGACTTTCTAAGAGATCGTATTTTGACATACATGGCGGAATTTGATATTGAAGACGGAGATTGCTTGGGACTCGGATTAGTGGATATTTGGGTGAATTATATAAAAGAGAGGGATTGAATCCCCACTTTAATCCTTAAAATAGTTGGAGTGGAATTACTACCTTTATATACATACGAAATCTAATGGTAAAGCAGCTAATGATTGTTGGCTTAAGAGCAATTGTCCTGAGTAAAGGAAATAATTTTGTTTCTGGTTAATCTTGGAAGCAAGGAGTTATAACTAAAAATAGGGGGATTTCAAACCCTCTATTTTTTAACTATTTCAATTGAAATAAGATTGATTCTCCGCATTTCTGCAATTATGCGTGGGCGATGATTTCACTCTTAAAGAGGTGATAAGTCCACGCAAATTGTACGAAATAGATAAAATTTTGAATCAAACAATGGATCTGAAGACGGCACAAATAGTTAAAGAAATGCAGGTCTGCCTTACTGTTTTTTAAATGTACAAGGTGTATATTCCGTATACATCGTATACGCGACACTTCTGACTACCTATGACGGGAAATGAGTACCTAAAACTGTATTTTGAGAAATGGAATATTGGGACTTGGTATTTTGATTTCTCGTCGAGAAACTTTTAAGTACCCCGAGCAGGACTCGAACCTGCAACCCTCTGCTTAGAAGTAATAGGGTTTGTCGTCAATAAATGAAAATTCGTATACGTCGTATGCCCAAATTAATTCTTGAGGTAAACCTTCAAAACATTAGACAATATCACATATGCACTGTAGTTCTGTACCGGTGGATTAGGATAGGAGTTTAGGTTTGGCAAAACAGGTTTGACTTTATCAAAATGATAAATGGTTTTTATTAATTTAATAAACTTTCCGATTATCAATCCGAATACATTATTGATTTTAAGGATAGGAAAAGGCGCAATTGTTAAATAAAAAATCTGTATCCCTCGATAAATTGGATACGCGATAGAATTTTTTATAATTATCAATCAATAATTATAAATTTGGCACAACTTATGCGAGTTATTTCAGTTTGTGATATGCAGCAATTAATTTAAAATTTAGCAAGATTAATAGTAACAGGAGACCTGCGTGAATAATTCCGGTAAATTGTCAGTAAAAGAAAAAATCGGCTACGGACTGGGTGATACAGCATCGAACTTGTACTTCCAGATGTATATTAATTTTTTGCTTTTCTTTTATACAGACATCTTTGGAATTCCGGCAGCAGCGGCGGGAACGCTATTTATGATTTCAAGGTTTTGGGATGCCATTAATGACCCGATGATGGGTGTCATTGCCGACCGGACCAATACGAAGTGGGGCAAATTCCGCCCGTATTTACTCTGGATGATGCTTCCGATGGCCGTCATCGGAGTCCTGATGTTCACAACGCCGAATCTTAGCATCACTGGAAAAATCGTTTACGCATACATTACATACATCCTCATGATGATGACCTATACGGCTATAAATATTCCATATTCAGCCTTGATGGGTGTACTCTCACCGTACAGCACGGAGCGGACAAGCGCCTCGACCTACCGGTTTGTTCTGGCCTTTGCCGGAGCGTTTATAATTCAGGGTGCGACGCTCCCCATGGTGAAATTTTTCGGCGGCGACAATCAGTCGGTAGGATTTCCGATTACAATGGGCGTTTACGGAATTCTGGCGATGATTCTTTTCTATATCACCTTTGCATCAACGAAGGAAAGGGTTCAACCACCGATCTCCCAAAAGACCTCTCTGAAAAATGATCTGAAAGACCTGCTGAGCAATCGTCCATGGATGATTTTGCTAGTCATGGGAATGTTCACTTTGGGCTATGTCATCATCCGTATGGGTGCAATCATGTATTATTTCAAGTACTATATTGGGAATGAATTCCTGGCTTCGGTATTCATGGTCTCCGGTACCGTTGCGGTTATCGCCGGTGTTGCCTGTACCGCTTTTCTATCGAAAAAACTGGGCAAGAAAAAATTATACTTGATTGTAATGGGTCTGTCAAGCATTTTAACCATAATATTCTACTATGTGCCCAAAGATCAGATTGGACTGATTTTCGCAGTGCATATTATCATTTCCTTTGTAATGGCCCCACAGGCACCGCTGATCTGGGCGATGTACGCGGACACCGCTGATTATTCTCAATGGAAAAATGGGCGGCGGGCCACGGGACTCGTATTTTCAGCGGCCACTTTTTCACAGAAATTTGGGATGGCTCTCGGCGGAGGACTGGCCGGCTGGATGCTGTCGATTTTCAAGTTTGAACCCAATGTAGTACAAAATGCGGAGACGATTACCGGAATACGGCTGATGATGAGTTATATTCCAGCGGCCGCTACTATAATAGCAACAATTGCGGCCCTATTTTATCCGCTGGATGACAATACCATGGCGAAAATTGAAAAGGAACTTGAAGCGCGAAATTCTGATTAGAGAACCACTGAGGTATTGTTGAATAAAGTAGCCTTTTTGTCAATTGTTTTTTTACTAAATATAGGATTTGGTATGTCCGGTCAATTCCCCGAAATTGAAAATAAAATCACTCAACTGCTGAATAAAATGACGCTGGAAGAAAAGATTGGCCAGATGACCCAGCGCCACGGTTTTCAGGGCAACGAAGCGATGTTCCGGTCCGGCAAAATTGGTTCTATCCTCAATGAAGTTGATCCTGAAAATATCCGCAAAGCCCAAAAACTGGCCGTTGAAAAATCGCCAAATGGTATTCCCCTTTTGGTCGGCCGCGATGTAATTCACGGCTTCCGTACAATATTTCCGATTCCTCTGGGATTGGCCGCTACCTGGAATCCCGACGGTGTCATGGCCGGCGTCCGGATTTCAGCCCAAGAAGCCGCAGTTGTGGGTGTTAACTGGACCTTCGCGCCGATGATGGACATTGCCAGGGATTCCCGCTGGGGGCGAATTTCCGAAAGTTTCGGCGAAGATCCGTATCTCACCAGCGCAATGTCTGTGGCAATGGTCAAAGGTTTTCAAACCGATGACCTTTCCCGGCCGGACGCTATTGCCGCCTGTGCCAAACATTTTGCAGGCTACGGTGCAGGTGAGGGCGGCCGCGATTACAACACTGCCTGGATTCCGGAGCAGCAGCTGCGGGAAGTGTACCTGAAACCTTTCAGGGCCAGTGTCGCCGCTGGGGTTTCTTCCGTTATGCCGGCCTTTAATGACCTCAACGGTGTTCCCTGTACGGCCAACGAGTTTACTCTCCGGCAAATTTTGCGTGACGAATGGAACTTCGACGGCTTCGTCATCAGTGATTGGGCCGCTATTTCCGAAATGATCGTGCACGGATACTGTAGTGATGGAGAAGATGCAGCCGAAAAGTCCGCCAACGCCGGTATTGATATGGAAATGGCTTCGTCGAATTACGAACAGTTCCTGGCCGGTTTGATAAAATCTGACAAAGTCAAAATAGAGACCATTGACAATGCCGTCCGCAATATTCTGCGCATAAAATTCCAGCTAGGGTTGTTTGAAAATCCGTATGCTGATCCGGCGAAATTACCACCTTTGGTCAATGACGATTATCTGGCCACTGCCAAACAAATCACAACCCAAAGCATCGTCCTGTTGAAAAACCGGGATAATCTTTTGCCATTATCCCAAAATATAAAAAATCTAGCAGTTATCGGCCCAATGGCTGACGATCCATTCGAACAACTGGGTACCTGGACTTTTGACAAGCAGATTGAAGATACTCAAACGCCGTTGCAGACGCTCACAAGGGAATATGGTAATAAAATCAGTATTCATTATTGCAAAGGTCTGGAGATTTCCCGCGACAAAGACCACAAATATTTTGCTGAAGCTGTTGAAACCGCCCAAAAATCTGATGTGGTGCTAATGTTTATGGGCGAGGAAGCCATCATCACAGGCGAAGCCCACTGCCGCGCCAATATTGATCTGCCCGGCGCCCAGGAAGCGCTGATCAGGGAGGTGATTCAAACTGGCAAGCCTATCGTCCTAGTGCTCATGGCCGGACGCGCGATTACTCTTGGTAATATTCTAGATGATGTTGACGCGGTACTTTTTACATTTCATCCCGGTACCATGGGCGGTCCGGCGCTGGCGGACCTGATTTTCGGAATTGCATCACCGTCAGGGAAATTGCCAATAACTTTTCCGAAAGTGGTGGGACAGATTCCGCTCTATTACAATCATAAAAATACGGGCCGTCCGCCGCGGGCTGACAGTTTTGTACAGATGGACGATATTCCGGTACGGGCCTGGCAAACTTCGCTTGGCAATGAATCCCATTACATCGACGCCGGCTACAAACCGCAATTTCCTTTTGGTTTCGGACTTTCCTATACGACATTTGAATATTCCGACGTGAAAATATCCAAAAGTACTGTGAAAATGGGTGACTCGTTTACGGTTTCCGCCAAAATCACCAATACTGGAAAAATGGAAGCCGATGAAATTGTACAACTTTACATTCGTGACGTTGTTGCCAGCATCACACCGCCGGTGAAAGAGCTGAAAGGTTTTGAGCGCATTACACTGGAACCCGGTAAATCCAAAGTTGTGGAATTTGTGCTGTCCACTGTTGATTTGGCCTTTTTCAATCAGCAAATGCAGGAGGTAACCGAGCCGGGAAAATTTCAATTCTGGATTGTGCCGGATTCCGACAGCGGCAAGCCTGTTGAATTTGAGGTTGTGGATTAAAAATCTGCAAATTTATACTATTAAAAGGTACAGATATGCATAAAATCACATTGATTTTAATTGCGTTTTTACTGTTTGAGACAGCCTGCAATTCGGGAAAAATTCAAAAAGTTGAAGTCCGGCAAACCGACAGCGGTTATCAATTGCTGCGAGATGATAAACCCTATTTTATCAAAGGTGCCGGCATTGAAGATCATTATGCCGAACTGGCAGACGCCGGAGGCAATTCCATCCGCACCTGGGGCATCGATCAATGGGAAGAAGCCTTTGCCATGGCGGAAAAATACAATTTTACTGTTTGCGCAGGACTCTGGCTGGAACAGGAGCGGCAGGGCTTTAACTACAGTGATGCTGACGCCGTGGCAAAGCAGTTTGAGGAATTCAAAAACGCTATTATCAAATACAAGGATCATCCGAATCTCCTGCTGTGGAATGTCGGTAACGAACTGGATTTGAATTATACAAATCCAACGGTTTGGGACGCGGTCCAGCAACTTGCTGCTTATATTCACAATGTTGACGGCAATCATCCTGTTACCACCACCACTGCCTTTATCGAAAAAGACGAAGTGGATTACGTCAAGGAACGGTGCCCGGACATTGATATTCTCTGCATCAATGCATACGGCGGACTGCCGGCGTTGTCGCAATTTCTGAAGAATTTTGGCTGGGGGAAGCCCTATTTTTTGGGCGAATGGGGCACATTTGGCCATTGGGAAGTTCCCAAAACCGAATGGGGTGAACCAGTCGAATTCACCAGTAAAGAAAAAGCAGACTTGTATCAGCAAGAATATAACGATAACATTTTCTCAGATCCCAATTGCCTTGGTGGTTATGTGTTTTTCTGGGGCGCAAAGCAGGAGCGTACGCCAACCTGGTACGGAATGTTTTTGCAAGATGGCGCCAAAACTCAGGCCATTGATGTAATGCATCATCTTTGGAAAGGCAACTGGCCAAGCGACAGGGCGCCGGTTCTGGATTCTCTGCGTCTTAATGGAAAGAACGCCTACCAAAGCGTTACAATCCGACCGGATACACAGCATAAAGCCGAAGTATGGGTGACCGATCCGGAAGACCGGCCACTGATGATTCAGTGGGAAATACTGCATGAAACCACAGACAAGCGTACCGGCGGCGACGAGGAAAACAAACCGCCAGTAGCGAACTGTACAATCATAAAGAAAACAGATAATTCGTTGATTTTCAGTTCACCGTCACAAACCGGCGCCTATCGTCTGTTTATTTATGTTTATGATGATAATGGTAATGCGGCCCATGCCAACATTCCGTTTTTTGTGAAATAGAGGATAATTTTTAAACTACCAAGACACAGAGAAGCACAGAGATAATGAACAAAGTTTTTTCAAAAGGAATTTCATGGTCAGAGTATTTTTAGGCAATAATGAGTTAAAAACGAACGAAAAAAAAGTTGGCGGCGAAATTGTCAATATAGATGGCGAGCAACATTATAAAATTTCCAATTACGATGCCATGCCGCCTTTTTTCATGAGTATTGTCAGTGAGTCCGACCTCTGGATGTATATTTCAAGTAACGGCGCGCTCACTGCCGGCAGATGCGATGCTGACAACGCCCTGTTTCCCTATTATACTGATGACAGAATCCACGATTCTCAGGACATTACCGGCAGCAAGACCATTTTCATTATTACTAAAAATAACAAAAAATATCTGTGGGAACCCTTTTCCGCAAAATACCGCAATATTTATAACTGCCGGTTTAATCTCTATAAAAATCTCCTTGGCAACAAACTGGTTTTCGAAGAGATAAACAATGACCTCGAAGTCACGTTTCAATATTCCTGGCTTAACGCCGATGAGTTTGGTTTTGTTAAAAAATCTACTGTGAAAAATATTGGAAGACAAACCGTTTACATCGAAATTCTCGATGGTGTTCAAAACATACTGCCGTCCGGAATCGACCGTAAATTCCAGCTGGAATACAGCACCCTTGTGGACGGTTATAAAAAGAGCGAGCTGATTCCAAAAGTAAAACTCGGCCTCTACATGCTCAGCTCTGTTCCCGTCGACCGGGCTGAACCCAGCGAATCCCTGACTGCTACCATTGCCTGGTCTGCCGGTCTTGACGACGCGATTGTATTGCTGTCATCAACGCAATTGGAAAAATTCCGCCGGGGCGTGACATTGCAACAGGAGACCGACATCCGGGCCAACCGGGGCGCTTATTTTCTCAATTCCGTTGTCTCGCTGGCACCAACCGTCGCTAAAACCTGGCACATTATCATTGATCTGAACAAGGACCAATCTGAAGTCGCGGCCCTTTGCCGGACAATTCTGGTTTCCAACGATCCTGCAGTTGAGGTGAAAAAAGCAATTGCCAGAAGCACAGAAGCATTGCAATTAAAAATCGCCAAAGCCGATGGCTGCCAGCTGACCAGTGATGCGCTAAATGTATTCCGCCACAGCGCCAACACCATGTTCAATATTATGCGCGGAGGTATATTTGATGATGATTACGTAATTGACAAAAAGGATTTCACCAAATTCATCTTGGCCGCCAATAATAAGACCGCTGAAAAATACGATTCCCTTATCAAAGCAATGCCCGATGAGATCGATTTTCAGGCGCTGCTGACATCCGCTGCCGGAACTAACGCCGTTTTCACACGGCTGCGCCATGAATATCTGCCACTCAGTTTCAGCCGCCGTCATGGTGACCCGAGCCGTCCGTGGAATACATTTTCCATCGATATTAAAGATGACAATGGGCACAAAAAACTGAATTACCAGGGAAATTGGCGCGATATTTTCCAGAACTGGGAAGCACTTGCCCATTCGTTCCCGGAATTTATCGAGAGTATGATCACCAAGTTTGTCAATGCTTCGACTGCCGATGGCTACAATCCCTACAGAGTGGTGCGCGACGGTTTTGACTGGGAAGTACTCGATCACCACGATGCATGGTCCTACATCGGTTACTGGGGCGACCATCAGATCATCTATCTCCAGAAACTGCTGGAAATTTCCTGCAACTATCACCGGGGAAAACTGCAGGCACTGCTTACAAATAAAATCTTCACCTATGCCAATGTTCCCTATAAGATTAAAAGCTATCAGGAAATCTTGCAGGATCCTTGCAATACTGTTGATTTTGACAGTGAATTGAATGCCGTAATAAATGATCGGGTCGCGGAACTGGGCAGCGATGGTAAATTCATGTTCGATTCCAATGATGATATTTATACCGTGAACCTGGCGGAAAAACTGTTGGTTCCCATGCTGGTAAAGTTATCTAATTTTATCCCTGAAGCTGGAATCTGGATGAACACACAGAGGCCCGAATGGAACGATGCTAACAACGCTCTTGTTGGCAACGGTGCTTCAATGGTGACGCTGTACTACCTGCGACGGTATATCAGCTTTGCCATTGATCTCTTCACTGACGCCGGCGATGAAAATTTTGAAATATCCGGAACGGTAGCGCAACTATTCACAGAAATTGAGGGTATTTTTAAAAACAATCTTGGGCTGCTCTTATCCACAATCTCTGACAAGAATCGGAAAGATCTTACAGACCAATTGTCAACGGCTGGAACCAAACATCGCCAAACAATTTACACTGGTGGTTTCAGCGGAAATTTTGAAAACATTAGTGCCAGTCAGTTGGCGGCTTTTCTAATAATTACGTTAAAATACATTGACCATTCCATCGCTGCCAATAAACGCACCGATGATCTCTTTCAAACCTACAATCTCATCACTTTGAAAGAGAATGAAATATCCATCCGCCATCTTTATGAAATGCTTGAAGGCCAGGTCGCAGCACTCAGCAGCGGATACCTTTCAACAAAACAAGCCTTGAACCTGTTGCGGTCGCTAGAAAAGAGCCCGCTTTACCGCAAAGATCAGAACAGTTACATTCTTTATCCAGACAGACAGTTGGCACACTTCACTGAAAAAAACATCATTCCACCACAATTACTGGAAACCTCCTTATTGATCAATAAACTCATTGCGGCAAAGGACCGGGACATCGTCCTGAAAGATGTCAATGGCGATGTGCATTTTCATAAAAGTTTCCGCAATGCGAAATTATTGGACGAAGCTCTGGACAGAAAAAATATCAGCCCGAAAGATAAAACAAAAATTCTGGATATTTATGAAGCAGTTTTCGATCATCAGTCCTTCACCGGTCGCTCAGGAACCTTTTACAAATATGAAGGATTAGGTAGCATCTATTGGCACATGGTTTCGAAACTGTTGCTGTCGGTACAGGAAAATTTCTATATGGCCGTGAATTCCGGCGCCACGGAAACTGAAATCACAGAGATTCGTGATTTTTATTATAAAATCCGGGCAGGCATCGGATTTCATAAAAACCCTGCCGATTATGGCGCATTCCCGACGGACCCCTATTCCCATACACCGGGACACTGTGGCGTTCAGCAACCGGGAATGACCGGCCAGGTAAAGGAAGATGTGATTTCTCGGTTCGGTGAACTGGGCATCGTTGTGAAAAACGGTGAACTTTCCTTTGCCGTTGGCTTGTTGGACAAAAAAGAATTCTTAACCGGAGCTGGAGAATTTCAGTATTATAATCACGCCGGGGAAAAGGCGACACTTTCACTGGAAAAAAATTCTCTGGCCTTTACCATCGCGCAGGTTCCCGTCGTTTATAAACTTACCCGAACTGAAAAAGTCAGAGTGTATGTTAAAAAAGGGTCGGTAAAAACATTCCCCTCTTTGTTCCTTGACAAAGATACATCAGCCCTGGTCTTCAGCCGAAGTGGTGAGGTTATTAGAATTGAGGTAATGATCAAACTATAAACCGTCAGAATGTTCAGATTCCGGCGAGGAGAAGTGAAAGAGGTAGTAAAATGAAACCATTATCCATTCGGGGTGCTATTGTTCTGATACTTATGTTGACCATGGTTAATTGCGGGAAAAACAACACTGAATTGTTTGTTTCACACAATGTCATCAAGAATAATTATCTAGGTGACGAATGGGTGAAATGTATCCAGACTGTGGCAAACAATAATGTTTTTCTCGACAACGGCCAGCTGTTACTTGGGAATATAAAGTATCAGGCTATTTCCTTTTCTGGCTACCGCAAAGACACCCGGGGCAACGGATTGTCGGATATGATCGATTATTGTCCAACCATTGTGGAACTGAAGGAAGACATGCGGATCATGGCAGCGATGGGAGTGAAACTGCTGCGCACGTACGACACGCAACTTTATTATCATGCACCGCGATTGCTGGAAGCCATTCATCAATTAAAAATGGAAGACAAGAATTTTGAAATGTACGTCATGCTGGGTGCCTGGATTCAGTGTACCGGAGCCTATACGGAAAATGTCGATCATAGCGTTGAAGATAATACTACGAATAAAGCGGAAATGGACAAAGCCATAGAATTGGCGGCCCTCTATCCTAATATCGTGAAAATCATTGCTGTAGGCAATGAGGCCATGGTAAAATGGCAGGCCCACTGGGTCAATGCCGATATCATTCTGAAATGGGTCCGCTATGCCAAAGCCGCCAAAGCAACACCGGTCAATGGATATCTGCTGCCTGAACATGTACTGCTGACCTCCTCCGATAATTTCGCAGTCTGGGGCGCAGAAGAAGGTTACCGGAACGAAGATTTGATTCAATTAATCCAGGAAGTTGATTATATCTCCATACACACCTATCCTTTTCATGACTCACACTACAATCCCGATTTCTGGCAAATCGCCAAAGATGATGCTGATAAATCCGATGACGAAAAAGTGACCCAAAGCATGACCGCTGCGTTTCAGTACGCTGTGAATCAGTACAAATTGGTGAAAAGCTATGTTCACGAAATCGGCGATGTTAAACCCATTCATATCGGCGAAACCGGCTGGGCGACCGTGGATGATAAAATTTACACAACTCCAGGTTCCGGTGTCACTGATGAAATAAAATTGAAAATGTATTATGACGCAATGAACCGGTGGTGTTTTGAGAATAATGTATCCTGTTTTTTCTTTGAAGCTTTTGATGAGCCCTGGAAAGGCGGAAAAATGGGCGCCGAATCTCATTTCGGAATATTTGCTGTTGACGGTAAAGCGAAATTTCCGCTTTGGAATCTGGTGGATAAAGGAGTTTTTAAAAACCTGACACGGGGCGGCAATCCCATCATAAAAACCTATAATGGTGACTATGAATTGCTGCATCAGGATATGCTGGTACCGCCGGTTAAAAATGAATGAGGGTTTTTACTGCAATGGATTTAAAAAGCGCAGTGAATTATCATAATAATTCAATAATCGAACAAGGATTTTTAAAAGAATAACAATTTTATGGGAGGATCAATGTCCAGAAAAATATTCATGATGCTGACCGTGATACTGCTGATGAACAGCGTTTTCGCTGGTGATCTTGATTCGCTTATTGAACAGAAAATTAACAAAATCATCAACCAAATGACGCTCAAGGAAAAAGTCGCAATGCTGGGCGGTGATACCACCTCCTTTGACAGTAAGCCGCTGCCGCGGCTGGGTATTCCTGTGTTGCGGATGACCGACGGTCCCAATGGCGTGCGCTGGGGGAAGTCCACCGCCTTTCCCGTCGGTGTCTGCATCGCCGCCACCTGGGACACGTCGCTGATTTATCAACTGGGCCAGGCACTGGGAAGGGAAACCAAGGCTCAGGGCCGCAATGTGCTGCTCGGACCCTGCGTCAATATTCACCGCGATCCCCGGGCGGGCAGAAATTTCGAAAGTTACGGCGAAGATCCCTATCTTGCCGCCAGTACCGCCGTTGCCTTTATCAAGGGCTTGCAGAGCGAAAATGTCATCGCCACCACCAAGCATTTCGCCTGTAACAACCAGGAATTTGAGAGAAGCAGCATGGACTCCCGTGTGGATGAAAGAACGCTTCACGAAATTTATCTGCCTGCTTTCAAAGCCGCTGTTCAGGAAGGTCACACCTGGGCGATCATGTCATCTTACAACCGTCTAAATGGCCAATATGCCAGTTCTAATACTTGGCTGCTGCAAAACCTGCTGAAGGACACCTGGGGCTTCAAAGGCTTTGTCATGTCCGATTGGGGTGCCGTGCACAGCGTAGTCCCCACTATGTACGCTGGTCTGGATATCGAAATGCCTAACGGACGTTATATGAGTGTGGAAAATGTCATACAGGCGATCCACGAAGGCCGAATGAAAATTACCAAAGTGGATGACAAAATCCGCCGCATGCTGCGGGCAATATTTGCCATGGGTCTTTTTGAAAACGAAATTCCCGCTGGTGGAGCGCTGCACTCCGATGAAAATATAAAAGTTGCTTATGATGTCGCGGCTGGCGGAATGGTATTGCTGAAGAATGAGGGAAACTTATTGCCATTTACAAAAGAAAAAATTAAAAGCCTTGCGGTTATCGGTCCCAATGCCGGTATATTGCGTACCGGTGGCGGTGGCAGCTCCCGGGTCGAACCTATTAATCCAACCAGTCCAGACAAAGCACTGACCCAAAAAGCCGGTGGCATCAGCATCACCTATTCACCGGGAATGATCGTGGACAGTGATTTGAAACCCATTCCTGAAGAATATCTGCAGACGCCCTGTGGCAAATCCGGCCTGCTGGGCGAATATTTTAACAATGCCGAATTCAGCGGTGATTCGGTGGAAAAACGCATCGATAAAACTCTGAATTACAACTGGGGCCCAAAAGGTCCGGATCATTTCAAAATCAACTATTTTTCCATTCGCTGGACCGGTAAACTCACGGTTCCGGAAAGCGGCAAATATCTGCTGGGAACCACCAGTGACGATGGTACGCGGCTTTACATCGACGGGGAAATGGTCGTCGATAACTGGGGCGACCATGCCATGGGAACCAGAGTGGCGACGGTGGACTTGAAAAAGGACAAACCGGCAGAAATCCGGATTGATTTTTATGAACACGGCGGCGACGCTGGTGTGATCCTGCAATGGCAGAAAGTTGGAAAGCCGCCCCTTGACGAAGCGGTTAAGCTAGCACAGGAAGCCGACGCGGTTGTGCTTTTCGTAGGCTTTACTGATCGCGATGAGTCCGAAGGTTTTGATCGCAATTCAAACGCTCTTTCAGATGAACAGGTTGCATTGATAAAAAAAATAAAAGCTGCGAATAAAAACCTGGCTGTGGTTTTAAACAGCGGCGCCGGTATTTTGATGAATGACTGGGCGGCTGACGCGCCGGCAATTGTGCAGGCCTGGTATCCGGGCGAAGAAGGTGGCAACGCTATTGCCGATATTCTGCTGGGTAATGTCAATCCCTCAGGTAAACTGGTCACTACCTTTTTTAATAAGGAAACGGATCTTCCTACAATCAATAATTATCCTGGCGAAGATGATGAACTCAATTATGAAGAAGGAATTTTTGTCGGCTACCGTCATTATGACAAAAACAATATCGCACCGCTTTTTCCATTCGGTCACGGACTGAGCTATACGAACTTTGAATACGGTGATTTGAAACTGACCAAAACCGTACATCCAAACGAGGCTGTAACGGTTTCATTAAAAGTGAAAAACACCGGCCCAGTGAATGGCGCGGAAGTGGTTCAGCTCTATCTGGGCGACAATCAGGCCAGTGTAATCCGGCCAGTGAAGGAACTGAAAAGCTATGCCAAGGTCTTCCTGAAAGCAGGCGAGGAAAAAGAAGTCGCGTTAAATCTTTCCCACGATGCAATGAAATTCTGGGATGTCTGCACCGATTCATGGAAAGCGGAACCGGGGAAATTCACGATTTTCGTTGGATCATCTTCCCGAGATATTCGCCTCAGGGGAAATTTTATACTGAAATAAAAGAAGTAACACTATGAAGAATTCTGGTAAAATAATTCTGCGAAAATTTCTCGCTATTTCATTGATCATTGGCTTCACCGCCTGTGCCGGTTCAACTGAATCAGACAATAATGAAAACTTACCCGGCACGGTTGCCGGATTGCACGGGCAATTGGAGGTCAACGGTACCAGGATTATCGATCAAAACGGCGACCCGGTTGTATTGCACGGCATGTCTTTTTTCTGGAGTCAATGGATGGGCAAATATTACAATAAAGACTGCATCAAATGGCTGCGGGATGACTGGAGCTGCAATGTTATCCGGGCGGCGATGGGCATTGAATCCGATGGTTATCTTGAAAATCCCGCTGTGGAAATGGCAAAAATCCGGACCGTTATTGACGCCTGCATAGATCTGGGAATTTATGTTATCATTGATTGGCACGATCATAACGCCCATCTGCATTCGGATGCGGCGAAAAACTTCTTCCGACAAATAGCGACCCTTTACGGCAGCAAACCGAATATCATTTACGAAATTTATAACGAGCCTGAAAAAATATCCTGGCGCGACGATGTTAAACCCTATGCCGAATCTGTAATTGCAGAAATCCGGGCTGTGGACTGCGACAATATCATTATCGTTGGATCACCAACCTGGTCCCAGGATGTGGATGTTGCCACTGCAGATCCTATTAATGATGAAAATGTTGTCTATGCAATGCATTTTTATGCCGCTTCACACAAGCAAGAACTGCGCGATAAGGCCATTACCGCTATGAACAGAGGTTATGCGATTTTTGTCAGCGAATTCGGTGTGTGTGAATATACCGGCGATGGAGACGTCGATTACCTATCCAGTGGGGCCTGGTTAAACTTTATGGACCAGTATAAGATAAGTTGGTGTAAGTGGTCTGTAGCCGACAAGGACGAGGGCGATGCAGTTTTGAAGGATAGGGCAGATGAAAACGGCGGCTGGATTGAGGATAAACTCACAGAATCAGGAAAATTTATCAAATCCGAAATAATCAAAAGAAACAAAGCAGAATTTAGTGCACTGAAATAATGTGAAAATGCATATGCCCATAGCGGAAATTATGTCAAAAAAAACAGGTTTGCGACTTTCTGTTGCAATTATACTTTTAATAACGCATATCTATCCCCAATCTGTCCTAATTAATGAAATAATGTCATCCAACAGCATTACTCTTGCCGACGAGGACGGTGATTTTTCCGACTGGCTGGAATTGTACAATCCCACAGGAGTGACCATCGACCCTGGCGGTTACGGACTCAGCGACGATGCAGACGAGCCGATGAAGTGGACGCTGCCTTCCATTAGCCTGGAACCGCATGGTTTTCTGCTGATTTTTGCATCAGGAAAAGATCGCAAGGAATTCAAGCATACCGTCATTAGCCGTGGCGACATGTGGGAATATAAAATCTGGACAAGCCAGCCCCCAAGCTCATGGACATCTTTCAATTATGATGATTCACAGTGGCTGTCCGGCCCGACCGGTATTGGTTATGGTGATGGTGATGACGCCACCCAGATTCCTACCGGTACAATCTCTGTATATGCCCGAAAAACCTTTGAAATAAATAATCCCAATGACATTATCAACGGAATTTTGACAATGGACTACGATGATGGTTTTGTGGCATATCTCAACGGAACGGAAATCGCCCGGGCCAATCTTGCAGGCAATCCACCGGCCTACAATCAAAATGCCGATCCAGATCATGAAGCCATGCTTTATCGTGGTATACTACCGGAGAATTTCACCATTGAGGATATCGCTACCCTTTTAGTGACCGGTGAAAATATACTGGCAATTGAAATTCATAACGTAAATGCCTATTCATCGGACTTTTCCTTTATTCCCTACTTAACACTGGGAATGTCATCGAAGCCTGAGAATCTTTTCGTTCCCGATGAATTGTTATTTAATCAGGCTACGCTGCATACCAATTTCAAGATTAGTGCCGACGGAGAAGATCTATTATTGACTCATCGGGACGGGATTATTCTTGATCATTTGGTAACAGGTGCCATTCCTGCAGATATTTCCCGTGGGCGTCAGCCGGATGGTGGAGAAGACTGGCTATTATTTGATGAACCGACTCCCGGGAAGACTAATTCGACATCTGGCTTTTCAAACATTTCTCCAACCGTAATTTTCGATCAGTCAGGTGGTTTTTATCCATCGTCTGTCACCGTAGCCTTATCTCTTGAAGATGAGAAATTTCCTGTATATTACACCCTGGATTGCACAGAACCAACGGAAAATTCCGTCCTATATATTGCTCCGCTTTCACTGAGTGAAACAACGGTAATTCGGGCGAAATCCATTAGTCCGAACGCACTGCCTGGTAAAATCTCGACCCGTACTTTTATTATTGGTCAGAGCCATGATCTGCCGGTGGTCGCTCTGGCAACAAATCCGACAAACCTCTGGGATCCGGACAGCGGTATCTATGTTTTTGGAACTGACTATTCACCTGATATTCCCTATTTTGGTGCCAATTTCTGGGAAGACTGGGAAAGGCCGGTGCATGTAGAACTATATGAACCTGACGGCAGTCTGGGTTTTGCGATTGATGCGGGAATCAAAATATTCGGCGGCTGGAGTCGGTCGAAACCCCAAAAATCCTTGGCAATTTATGCCCGTAAAAAATATGGCGCCTCACAGATTGATTACCAGGTGTTTCCAGACCGCATGATTTATACTTTCGAAAATATTGTTTTGCGCAATTCGGCCAATGATTTTGAATTCACCATGCTGCGGGACGGCTTCATGCAGAGTTTGATCGAAGGAACGACTATTGATGATCAGGCCTACCGACCCGCCGTAGTGTACATTAATGGCGAATACTGGGGCATCCATAATATCCGCGAAAAACTGAACGAGCATTATGTTGCTTCTCACTATAATGTTGATCCGGATAATATTGATTTGCTGGAATCCTTTGGAACCGTGAACGACGGCGATGCCGATGAATGGTGGCATTTGTATAATTTTATCAATGAAAATGACCTGAGTCTGACAGAAAATTACGAGTATGTCAAGAACCGGATTGATATGTTGAATTTTATGCAGTATTATATTGCGGAAATCTATTTTGACAATACTGATTGGCCGGGCAATAATATCAAGTATTGGCGCGAAAAATCCAATTCGGGCAAATGGCGTTGGATATTGTTCGATACAGATTTTGGGTTTGGCCTTTATGAAAATGATGACCGCTACAAATTCAATACTTTGGAATTTGCTTTGGAACCCAATGGTCCGGACTGGCCGAATCCGCCGTGGTCAACACTTTTTTTGCGAAAATTGCTGGAAAATGACGGTTTTAAAAATGAGTTCGTCAACTGTTTCTGCGATATGCTGAACACCCGGTTTACGGCCAAAAGGGTCGAGGAAAAACTCAATGAAGCCAAAAATAGAATCGTTAATGAAATGCCCGGCCACATCGCCAAATGGCCGGACATCGGCTCGATGAATAACTGGTACGCTAATCTCAGCAAAATGCAGCTGTTCGGGAGATACCGCAGTATCTATTGTATATCACATCTTTATACAAGTTTTTCTCTGCAGGGCGCGGCAGTTCTGACGCTGAATATTAACCCGGAAAACAGTGGAATTATCCGGCTAAACACCATTGATATTGAGGATACCAGTTGGCGGGGTAATTATTTCAAAGGTATTCCTCTCAAAATAGAAGCCGTTCCTAAACCCGGCTATATGTTTGATAGGTGGGGAGGAGACCTTGAAAGTCCGGACATTGAGCCGGAAGATTTTATTCTATACGGGAACATGACCATAAATTGTAATTTCTCAATAACTGGTTCGGCGGCTGACGCGATTGTGATTAACGAAATCAATTACAAATCTGCCGATGATTTTGATACCGGTGACTGGGTAGAGATTTTTAACAATTCGAATGTTACAGTTGATATGGGTCATTGGATATTCAAGGATTCTGAGGATGATCATGTGTTCGAATTTCCGGAAGCTTTTCAGATGGCGCCGCAAGCATTCATTGTATTGACCAATGTGTATGCGGATTTTCATAATTTTCAGCCCGAAATAAGTAATGTGCTGGGCGATTTTGATTTTGGTCTCGGTAAAAGCGGGGAAATCGTGCGATTGTATGATGCCAGCGGTGCTCTGGTAGATTCAGTCAATTTTAACAGCGTCACACCTTGGCCATCGGAACCGAATGGATCCGGTGTGACCCTGATATTGAAAAATCCCGATCTGGATAACAGTTTACCGGAAAACTGGACGTTTTCGCAAAACCACGGCAATCCGGGCGAGTCTAATTTCCCATCGGGAACCAATGACTCAGAACCTCAAATCCCCCTGGAATATACACTCATGCCAAACTATCCCAATCCCTTTAATAGTTCTACGGTTATAGCCATCTCTCTGCCAAAACCGGGATTTGTGGAATTGCTTGTGTTTGACCTGAATGGAAAATTAGCAGCAGAGATCGAAAACGCAAATTACAGTGCGGGAAATTACGCGGTCAATTTTCAACCCGGTCCTTCAGTGGCGAGTAGCATTTACTTTTGTCATCTGATAATTGATAAAAAAATAATCAAGACTATTAAAATGGTGTATCTGAAGTGAAATAATCCTGAGGATGGGAATTCTTTATTTAATAAAGAAAACATTATCAAAATTAAAAGGAAATTGGAAATAGTTTTCAGCAATTAGAATTGGCGTGCTTTTTGTTGCGGCCAAGAGCATATGCAATAGCTCTGAACATGACAGAAAATGCCGATAATAAACCGAAAACAGAGGTAGATTGATGAAAAGTACAATGTGTATTGTAAGTATCGGACTGGTGTTGTTTACGACAATTTTCGGTTCAGTGATGATCAATGTCAACGCCCGAAAAACGACATACCTTAACGGGAAATGGCATATTATCATTGATCCTTATGAAAACGGTTATTACAACTATCGTTATGAACCCAGTACCAATGGCTATTTCAAGAATGCGCAACAGCAGAACCGCTGGGACCTGGTGGAGTACAGTTTCGATACCGATGAAATACTCACCGTACCTGGGGACTGGAATTCCCAGCAGGAAAAACTATTGTTTTACGAAGGGACAATATGGTATAAGAAATCCTTTGATTATGACCTGCCGTCAAACCGCCGGCTGTTCCTCTATTTCGGCGCAGTTAATTATGATGCCAAAGTGTGGCTAAATGGCGAAATTTTAGGCGGGCATGAAGGGGGATTCACGCCTTTTCAGTTTGAGATTACTGACGGAGTCCGGGGAAAAGACAATTTCATCGTCGTCAAATCTGATAATAAACGTTTCCAGGATGCTGTGCCGGCGGTCAATACTGACTGGTACAATTATGGCGGTATCACTCGACAGGTGCTGCTGATCGAAACGCCGGAATCCTTTGTGAAGGATTATTTCGTTCAGCTGAAAAAAGGCAACAGGGAAATCATCGCCGGCTGGGTAAAAATTGACGGCAACCATCTGGCTAAACATATTCGGATTGACATTCCCGAACTCGGCGTTTCGGAAAAAATAATGGCCGATAAAGAGGGATTTGGAAAATTCGAAATCAAAAAAGAGCCGATCTTATGGCGTCCGGAAAATCCAAAACTCTACGATGTAAGAATTGTCACCAACGATGAGAAAATATGTGACAAAATCGGATTCCGGACCATCGAAACCAGGGGGGATGAGATTCTGCTGAACGGAGAACCGGTTTTCCTGAAAGGAATTTCCATTCATGAGGAGGCCGCATATCAGGACGGTGGAAGAGCGTTTTCTGAAGACCATGCCAAGGTACTGCTCGGCTGGGCCAAGGATTTGTCCTGCAATTTTGTGCGGCTGGCCCATTACACCCACAATGAAGCCATGCTGAAAACAGCCGATGAGATTGGACTGCTCGTCTGGGCGGAGATTCCGGTTTACTGGACGATTTCCTGGGATAATGAAAACACGTATCAGAATGCCGAAAATCAGCTGACGGAAATGATCACCCGGGATAAAAACCGTGCTTCAGTTATTTTGTGGTCCGTGGCCAATGAAACGCCGCCATCCGATGAGCGGTTCACTTTTTTATCACGGCTGGTAGCCAAAGCCCGGGAAATGGATAACACCCGGCTGATCACGGCAGCCATGGAGCGGCACTATATCAATGAAACCACCCAGATGATTGATGATACTTTTGGGAAAATTGTGGATGTGCTAGGATGCAACGCCTATATCGGCTGGTACGACGGTCTGCCGGAAAAATGCCAGACCATGACCTGGCGGACGGTTTACGACAAACCGGTGATCATCAGCGAATTCGGTGGCGGCGCACTGTACGGGATGCATGGTGATGAACTTACGCGCTGGTCGGAAGAATACCAGGCAAATCTGTATCGTGAAAACATTGCCATGTTCCGGAAAGTGGATTTTATCAAAGGAATAAGTCCCTGGATCCTGAAAGATTTCAAGTCGCCGCGTCGGCATTTACCGCAGATACAGGACTTCTGGAACAGAAAAGGACTGGTCACAGACAAGGGTGACAAAAAACAGGCTTGGTTCGTGTTGAAAGAATTTTACGATACAAAATAACAATCAGGGAAAAGAGGCAGCATGTATTGTCAATTGAAAATACAGAGGCAAAGTAGGACATGGCTCCCGGTCGTGATTAGTTTAGTTGTGACATTGCTGATGTCATGCGGTGAAAGAACCATTTCTGAAAGACCGGCCACTTTTTTACGGGTGACCGGGCATGATATTGTGAATGAAGATGGTGAAAAGGTTTTTCTACGAGGGGTCGGGCTGGGCAACTGGCTTTTACCGGAAGGCTACATGTGGCATTTCGGTGAAAAAGGGGACCGGCCGCGCAAGATAGAAAAATTGATTCTGGAAATGACTGACGTCGAATATAGTGCCCGTTTTTGGCAGCGGTTTCGGCGGAATTTCATCAGAGAGGCCGATATCCGGAAAATCAGGGAATTGGGCTTCAACTCGGTTCGCCCGGCGTTAAACGCCAGGGTTTTCATGACGGAAGATGACTCCGCCCGTATTATCATGGAAAATTTTCAATATCTGGACAGTTTGGTCACTTGGTGTAAGAAGTACGGCGTCTATATTATACTGGACATGCATGGCGCGCCGGGCGGTCAGACCGGGCAAAATATTGACGATGGCCCCAATGATTTGCCGGAATTATTTATGGATAAGAAATTTGAGGAACGACTCATCAAACTGTGGCTGGAGATTGTCCGGCGCTACAAAGATGAACCGATAATTGCCGGCTATGACTTATTGAATGAGCCTCTTCCCGAACGAACCGGAGCGGCGGAAAAATATGGCCATTTGGTGGAGCCACTTTATAAAAAACTGACCACCCGGATACGTCAAATCGATTCCAGACACGTGATTTTCCTTGAAGGCATTAATTGGTCAAACGACTGGTCTATTTTTTCAGAGACGTTCGATGACAATTTGGTGTATCAGTTTCATTACTACTGCTGGAACCGGCCGGATGAACTGAATTCAATTAATCAGTATATTAAGTATCGGGAAAAATTGAATGCGCCAATCTGGGTTGGTGAAACCGGTGAAAAGAATCTTCCTGTTTACTGGGCTACGACCCAGCTCTTTGAAAAAAATAATATCGGCTGGTCGTTCTGGCCGTGGAAAAAACTGGACCGGACGAATGGCCTCTGCTCGATAAACCGCCCGAAGGACTGGGAATTAATAGCAAATTATTCAAAAGGCGGCCCCAAACCTTCGAAAAATGAGGCGATTCGAGTTCTAGATGAATTTCTGGGAAACATTCTGTTTGAAAATTGTCGCTTCACCACAGAAGTCTACAATTCCCTTTTCCGACAGATTCCCGGCCGAGTGGCGGCTGTGAATTACGGTCATGATGGTTATATGAATTCCTACTTCGTCAATGATACGCTGTTCCGATCAGAATATTATCGCAAACAGGAACCCGTAAAAATTGAATCGGTTGAGAATATTTCTGACTGGAATTCTATTCAGAATATTGTGCTTAATGAAGGAGAGTGGACCGCTTATCAGATTCGCAGCTGCAAACCTGATTATTATAAATGCATTATAAAAATCAACAGCGATTCCGAAAAAAGCAAGATTACATTAATTATAAACGATTTTGAAAAAGTGCAAGAAATTACCGGAGTTGGTTGGCAGGAAATTCAAATGAACGATATTAAATTCCGGGAAGGGAAGAACCGGTTTCAGGTTCAGGCCTTGACCGGAACGGTAAGGATTGAGTATTTTAATTTCAGCAAAACACAGGAAAATTAAAGCCATGGGAAAGATGAAATACGGATATTTTGATGATAATAATAAAGAATATGTGATTACTCGCCCGGACACGCCATTGCCATGGATCAATTATCTGGGCAGTGAAGAATTTTTTGGAATCATTTCGAACACGGCCGGCGGATATTCCTTTTTCCAGGACGCGAAACTCCGTCGCCTCACCCGCTACAGATACAATTCCATCCCAATGGACAACAATGGCCGTTATCTTTACATTCAGGATGGTGATGAAAAATGGACTCCCATGTGGAAACCGGTACGCGTCAAACTGGATCGTTACGAATGCCGTCATGGACTGGGCTACACTACCATTACCGGACGAAAAAATGATGTGGAAATTGCCGTCACTTTTTTCATTCCGCTTGGTTACCGCAATGAGGTATGGATGGTTTCGATTAAAAACCTCAGCGATAAAAAGAAAAATCTCCGTCTCTGGACTTTTGTGGAATGGTGTCTTTGGGACGCTATGGATGACATGACCAATTTTCAACGAAATTTTTCTATCGGACAGGTGGAAGTGGAAGGTTCCGCGATTTTCCATAAAACCGAATATCGTGAAAGACGCAATCATTATGCCTATTTTTCTGTGAACCGTGAAATCTCCGGCTTTGATACCAGTCGAGATGCCTTCGTTGGAATGTATAACGGACTGGAAATGCCAAAAGTGGTAAAAGATGGCAAAGCAACCGACAGCATCGCATACGGATGGGCGCCCATTGGTTCCCACCAGATTGACCTGGAAATTGAAACCGGTGACGAGCAGAAAATGACCTTCCTGTTGGGTTACGCGGAAAATGAACCAAACAATAAATTCCTAGCGCCACACGTCATTAACAAAGAAGAATACATAAAAATCAGCGAAGTTTTCAAGGACAATGCTATTGCCAAAAAAGCCCTTGAAGACATGAAAGAACAATGGACGAAATGGCTCTCAATTTACCAGGCGGAAACCGGAGATGATCGTGTGGACCGCTCGGTCAATATCTGGAACCAATACCAATGTATGGCCACACTGAATTTCTCTAGGGCGACATCTTTTTATGAATCCGGTATCGGTCGCGGCATGGGCTACAGAGACTCCAATCAGGATGTGCTTGGATATGTACATTATCAGCCTCAAAGAGCACGTCAGAGAATTCTTGACATTGCCTCAACCCAGTTGACTGATGGAACTTGTTTTCATCAATATCAGCCTCTGACAAAAAAAGGCAATGCGGACATTGGCGGCGGATTTATGGATGACCACCTTTGGTTGATATTATCCACAACAGCCTATCTAAAAGAGACCGGCGATTTCACTGTTCTTGATGAAAAAACCGGCTATGCGGACCTGACCGACAAATCTGCGACTTTAATGAACCACCTGGAACTGTCCATTGATTTTACATTGCAAAATCTTGGACCTCATGAACTTCCGCTTATTGGGCACGCTGATTGGAACGATTGCTTGAATCTAAATTGCTATTCTTCAACTCCGGGTGAAAGTTTTCAGTTGACGGAAGATGAAGGTGATGGCAAAACTGCTGAATCCGTTATGATTGCCGGACTCTTCTGTCGTGCTTGTGATGATATGGAATCCATTTACAAAGAACTGAAAGAAGATGATCTGGCAGCAGCGACAGCCCAAAAAGGTGAAAACATGCGTCAGACAATTTATAAGCACGGGTGGGACGGCGAATGGTTCAAGCGTGCTTATGATGCCAATGGCGATGTAATTGGATCAGAAATTTGTGACGAAGGCAAAATTTTTATTGAGAGCCAGGGCTGGTGTATTCTGGGAAAAGTCGGACTGGAAAACGGTTTCGCTGAGAGGGCACTTAAAAGCGTAAAAAAACATCTGGTTGAACCCAACGGAATCAAGCTACAACAGCCGGCCTACCAGACATACCATCCGAATCTTGGCGAAGTGAGTTCTTATCCCCCGGGCAACAAGGAGAACGCCGGTATTTTCACCCACAACAATACCTGGATTCAGATTGCTGAAACCATGCTGGGACACGGTGATCAGGCTATGGAATATTACAAGGCCATTCTGCCATCGTCCAAAGAAGACCAGATCGATATTTACAGGGCAGAACCCTATGTTTACTCGCAAATGACAGCCGGTAGCGACGTACCGACTCCAGGCGAAGGCAAAAACTCCTGGCTTACCGGAACAGCCGCCTGGTCTTTTGTGGCCATTTCACAATTCATTCTTGGGGTGCAGCCGGAATTTAAAGGCCTGAAAATCGATCCCTGTATTCCGAGAGATTGGAAAGAATTCAAAGTGACCCGGAAATTTCGCAATGCCACTTACAATATTTCCGTGACAAATCCGGACTATATTTCCAAAGGTGTGAAGTCAGTTTCCGTTGACGGAATGGTACTTGACACCAATATCGTGCCGCTTTTTAATGACGATAAAGACCATACCGTGCTCGTAGTGATGGGATAGGCATATCCGGCCAGTACAAAATTCCACAATAATGCACTCTCATTAGAGAGCATAATGTAATATGTTCTGAAAATTCAGAAAACGTGAAGGTTGCCAGATTGTAGGAAATTCGTTAAAAACCTCAAAAATGTTTAAAAACATTCCCATTGGAAGATTAATTCACACAGATTATATTCGACTATTGTGATAAATAAGCTAAGAAGATAAAATAGAAAGATAAGAATGAAGAGCCGGCGCGAAATATACGGGATATTTTTCACTATCTTTATTCTGGCTATTATTATGGTGCTGGTTATTAACCTGATTTTTTTTAACAAAGACCGGGTTCCGTCTCAGGGAGTAACCAAACTCTATTTCGCTGACAATATGTCGGAAGCTCATCAGATAATTATTCGGAAGTTCAATGCCAAATATGCGGGTGAAATTGAGATTATTCCTATAGATTTACCTTTTTCAAAATTCACAACCAATGAACGGAAGGAATTACTGGCCCGTTCACTGAGGAGCCGTGGCAGCCGGATTGATATATTCGCCGTCGATCAGATTTGGGTGCCACGATTTACCAAATGGTGCGAGCCATTGTCCCGGTATTTTATGCAGACACATTTAAATCGCATTCTTCCACAGGCGCTCAGTACGTGCTATTATAAAAATATGTTAGTCGGATTACCTCTCTATATAGATATCGGGGTCATGTACTATCGCAGTGATATTCTGGAGCAACTGCATGAGACAGAGTTACAGCAGAGTATCGAAAGGGGGGTCACGTGGGAAGAATTGTTTGCTTTTGGAGACAGGCATCCTGACATACGTCCTTTGTATGTCCTGCAGGGCGACGATTATGAGGGCTTGATTTGTAATTACATAGAAATTCTGAAAGGAATGGGGGGCAGTATAATCGATGACGGCAGACTTGTTATCAATTCTGCAAAAGGGCGCCAGGCGACTCAGTTTTTATACGATTTAATTTTTCGTTATAAATATGTGCCGGTAGAAACGGCGGGGTTTAATGAAAGGATTTCGTATTTTTATGCTCTTGAAAAAGATGCGCCGTTCTTTCGGGGCTGGTCAAGTTTTTTGAAAGACATGGCTATACCCAATGCCGATTCGGTCAAAGTCAAATACCTACGTGCAGCGCTGCCGCCCTATTTCAAGGAATATTCTCCAGCCACTGTTTTTGGCGGCTGGAATTTGATGATTTCCAGATATTCTACGAATAAAGTCGCTGCCATGAAATTTTTGGAGTACACAATATCCGACGAAGTGCAGGAAATCTTGTTTGAGACCTCCGGCTATCTGCCTATCTCAGAGGATATATACAAGGATCCCAAAATCCTGCAGAAGTATCCTTACATAACCCAATTACAAGCCATGATGGAATACGGCACTCATCGCCCCATGCTCTCGGATTATACCAAAATTTCAGATATTCTGTCTTTGTATTTGAATAAAGTACTGAAAAATGAAATCAGCGCCGAGGAGGCATTAGAAAAGACTGAAGAACAAATTCGAAAACGACAATTTCTAATGGATTAGACCACTTATGGGTTTACAGAAGCGCATTCGAAAATATCGTTTTGAAATCAGACATTTCATCGTCCTGTTTATTATCCTGGCGACATTTCAGGTTGTCCTGTCGTATCTGAATAAAATCTCCAGCAAAGCATTGATCGAACAGACCATGGATCTTTACCGTAAGGACTCTGCCATTCGGTTGGGCAATTTGGTGACCACTTCTCTGGAATTACTGCTGGAACAAAGCCAGCTAAGCAAAATCCAGTTTGATGAATCCCGTCAAAATATCATCCAAGCCTTCGATATCATCCTGAATCAGCAAACCCTGCAGCAAAACGTGGATTATATTTGTCTAATTTTTACAATTGATAGCACGGACTGGGCAATCGACGAAGGTAACGACTTGTTCAATTTTATCTATTATAACCTGCCACCCCAGCAGTCTCATGCGAAACACTACTCTGAAGCGATTTCCCGCTATCGCGTCTTGGCTGAGGATTTGCGTCAGACAGAACAGATTTTTTGCGACTGGGACAATATCAGTTCTTTTCACGTGCTGGTTCCTTTCGTTCCCAAAGGTGAGTTTGAAGGTGTTGTCTATATTAAAATTACTCCGGACGTCAGCAATATTACGCGTGAAATTTCCACAGTTTATGATGAAACCGGCATTTTATTTACAGCGTTGATATTATTCGGGTTGCTGGCGATGTTTTATATTACATCCTATACGGTGAAAGAGCGGGATATGGCGCAGGAGCAGCTGTACAAGGAACGCGAGAAGCAGGTAATGGCTGAAGTTGCCCATCAAAAAGAAGCCCTGTTCACGAAACGAATTTATCACGCTCATCATAAGGCTGAAAAAGTGATGGGATTTATCAAGGAGGAGATTCGGGAACTCACCACCGCCAATATCCAGAAATTCAAGTACGTGGTCACCCGGTATTCCAATTTCATTTCCCGCGTTATATATGATATGAAATGGTATGACCCGCCCGTACATGCCACCCGTAATCCTATGTTTAAAACCGATATTAACCAGGTCATTGAATTTTTAGTGAATTATCTATTCAAGCGAGTTTATCACGAAAAACGGGGATATGAATTTGAATTGGATTTGGATCAGAAAATGCCATTAGTGCATATTAATGAATATGTGGTCTGGGAAATCCTTGAGCCGTTGATTCAGAACAGTATTGATCATAACAAGAAAAAAAATATTTTGATAACCATCCAGACTCGCAATTATCCCGATAAGGGATATTCGGAAATTTTATTGATGGATAATGGCCGGGGTATTGAACCGGAAATGTTGCGTGCCAGTCCGCAGGGCATCAAAGAGATTTTTCTTGAACATACATCAACCCGGGAAAACGCCAAGAATTCAGGCTATGGCTGCTATATTGCTTATGAACTGAGCACCAGACGATGCGGCTGGAAGATAAATGCTGAAAATCCGGAAAACGGCGGTTGCTTGATTCGCATTATCATCCCGGTTTAATTAAAGGTGGAGCCCCGAATGATTGAAAAAACTATTCGAATACTTGTTATTGAAGATGAGAAATTTGATGTTCGCCGGATTTTGAATACCGTTAAACCTTTTGAGAAGATTAAGATAAGCGAAATTGTATCAAGTGGAGTTGAAGCCTTAAATTTACTGAACACCCGTCGTGATTTTTATGATGTCGTCATTATGGATTTCCAGATTGCCGGCGGGCTGATGGGTGAAGAACTCATCGGCGAAATCAAAACAATAAATCCACTGATTCAAATTATCGTAATCACAAAGATGACGATTCATCAGACGGATTTTGATTTTGCCAACCGGTTGATCCAGGCCGGTGCGTTTTGGTTCTGCACCAAATATCCCGGTGATATCGAGAATTATATATATCAGCCAACGGATTTTATTCTCTCTATTGTCAATGCCTATGAGAAAAAAGAGCTGGAATCACGGCACCAGGATTCAACCTTGAAATTGAATAAGAATATTCAAAACATTCTTAAAAGTAAGCAAATTATCGGCGAATCGCCTGCCATCCAGCAGGTTAAACAAAAAATCCAGCAATTTGCAACGACTAATGCCAGTGTGCTGATTTACGGAAAATCCGGAACGGGAAAAGAACTGGTGGCAACCAACATTCATTATTTCAGCAACCGGGCCTTGGAAAATTTTGTGCCAATAAACTGCGGCAGTATTCCCCGGGATTTGATTGAAAGTGAATTGTTTGGTTTTGAAAAAGGCTCATTCACCGGTGCCCAGGAGGGCCGGCCTGGACTGTTTGAGCGGGCGAATAAGGGAACCATATTTTTGGATGAGATATCGGAGTTTCCGCTATCGGCCCAATCGAAGCTGTTACGAGTATTGCAGGACGGACAGATTGATAAAATCGGACGAAAAAAGAGTTACGAAGTGAATGTTCGTGTCATTTCGGCAACTAATATTGATTTACAGAAAATGGTACGAAAAAAGGAATTTCGGGAGGATTTATTTTATCGGCTGAATGTTCTACAGATTTATGTGCCGTCCTTGCAGGAGCGCCGGGAGGACATTCTGGCTTTGATGATGCATTTTTTAAATCAGTATGCGATCGATATGGCCTGCGTTGTACCTCAACTGACTGAAAACGCCCGTAATCTACTGGAAGATTATGACTGGCCGGGAAATGTGCGTCAGTTGCAAAATGTGGCTCAGCGATTGTTATTTTTAAATGCCGAATCGGTTACGCACGCCATGGTCGCGGATGCCATTGGGATTAAAGCCGAAGGGAGTAGTGAAAGCCTGTCCTACAATTTTGACCGTGACCATGTAAAGCCACTCAAGGAGATCGAACGTCAGTTTCGCCGAGCCTATATTCAGTTTGTCAGGGGCCTAAGTAAAACCGATGCAGAAGCGGCTCAAATGCTGGATTTAGCGCCCCCCAATTTTTTTCGGATTTGCAAGGAGTTGAAACTGAAGTAAACGTATCTTTGTAAGTCGCCTTGCTAAAATGATAAGCATTTCATTATTAATTTAATAATTTCACACGTTTTTCTATTGCCGGAAATATTTTTCCCTCTCGATACTGATTCTCTTAAACTGCTCCGGATTTTGGCTTAGTATTTGTCAGAAAAACAGTAATGATGAATCAAAAAAGCGATTAATTAGGAAAATGTTCGGTTATCTGGAAAGCCTGGATGTATTGTTGCTGTTGCTGTATTTTGGTGCAGTGATGCTGATTGGGCTTTATAATTCCCGGAAGGAGAAAACTCCCGAGGAATATTTTCTGGCGGGACGAAACGTAGGCTGGATTGCCGTGGGGTCTTCCCTGTTTGCCACCAATATTTCCAGCGAACATTTTATCGGATTGGCCGGTTCCGGAGCTAACAGCGGACTGGCCGTTGGCCATTTTGAGTGGCTGGCGTGCCTGATTGTATTGGTCCTTGGCTGGTTTTTTGTACCTTTTTACCTGAAATCCGGAGTTTTTACGGTGCCTGAATTTCTTGAGCGCCGGTTCAATAAAGCCAGTCGGATGTACCTGACATCCGTTTCTATTATCGCCTACATTCTGACCAAAATATCGGTTACCCTATTTGCCGGCGGGCTGCTTTTGCATCAAATCCTGGGCTGGAATATGATAAGCTCGGCAATTGTGATGGTGGTTGTAACTGGTATTTATACCATTGCCGGTGGACTAAGCGCGGTTATCTATACCGAATTACTTCAGACCGTTGTTCTGATCACAGGAGCTTTATTACTCACCGTATTTGGATTGCATGAAGTTGGTGGTTTCAACGGATTAAAAGCCGCCCTGCCGGCGGATTTCTTCAGTATGTTCAAACCTATCAGTCACCCGGAATTTCCCTGGACAGGAATAGTATTTGGTGCACCGATTCTGGCAGTATGGTACTGGTGTACGGATCAGGTAATAGTGCAACGGGTACTCAGTGCCCGGAATATTCAACATGCGCGCAGTGGCACGATCCTGGCCGGTTTTTTGAAAATTTTACCGGTCTTTATCCTGATTTTGCCGGGATTGATTGCATTAACGCTTTTTCCGGGGATCAGCGGTGACGAAGCCTATCTTGTGTTGCTTATCAGCGAATTACTCCCGGTGGGCGTACGTGGAATAGTGATCGCTGGCCTGCTGGCCGCCTTAATGTCTTCACTGGCCAGCACATTCAACAGCAGTTCGACGCTGATTACTATGGATTTTTATTTACAATTCCGGCCAAAAGCGACCGGGCGGGAACTGGTGCTGATTGGACGTCTGGCAACAATTTTACTGGTGCTATTCGGTATACTATGGGTTCCCCTGATTCGCAGTATAAGCAATCAGTTGTTTATTTATTTACAAAGTGTGCAGGCCTATATCAGTCCGCCGATTGCGGCGGTATTTATTTTTGGAGTGTTCTCCACGAGGGTAAATGGCAAAGCGGCGACAACGACGCTATTTGCCGGGGGTGCATTGGGAGCAGCGCGACTTATACTTGAGATTCTGACTAAAAAAGAAATCCTTCATTTGCATCGACTTGAGTGGTTCGTCAGTGTGAATTATTTGCATTTTGCCATATTTCTGTTTGTAGTCTCGGGATTGATTATGCTGACCGTCAGCCATTTCTCAGCGCGTCCCGACAGTAAGCATCTACGTGAAATTACATTAAACGGCGGGAAAAAAGGACTATCTCTCCGGCGTAAGCTTGAGACGAATGGCTCTTTATGGGACAGGCTGAACATCCTATTTTCAATTGTGCTTATCCTGACCGTTGGGATATTGTGGGGCGTATTTTTCTGAAAGGAAATAGAATTATTAAAGCGATAAGGCTTAAATTATTAATATGATAACGCCAGGAATTTCGATTGTAATATATGCGACATTTTAGACGGAGTAAAAATGATTATAAAAGGAAAAATTAATTGGCCCGATTTTTGAAAAAATTCATGCTAATGAGTTTTTTTATTTCCATTATTCAAAGCGTTTTTAATGATAATTTTATCCCGTTAGAGAAATTGGAGAGAGAAAATACAGGAGAATAACGATTAAAACACAATTAAAGGAGGAAAACGTGAAGAAGCAATTGTTAATTGGTTTGGTATTGATCCTTGCCGTAAGTTTGTCTTACGGGCAGAAAGTGATCAATGGTTTTGACGCTACCCCAGACACAAGCTATTGGGATGTCTTTGTGGGTGATAACGCCGTCGCCGATTCATCGTATTTTAATTTCAGTTTTGTTGATGATCCGGTGTTAATGGGCGACAGCGCTATGAAGATTGTCTACAGTGCTCAAAACAGTGAGTCATGGGGCGGTTTTACAAAAATTGAACATTGGAACCCGGATTCCAATGCTTGTTATGATTTTACCGGTTTTGATTCGATCAGTTTCTATTTTTACAATTCGATTCCACAATCACGAGCGGGCCGGGCGCATCTGCGTTTTAACCTGCAAGAGGTTAGTGATTCACCTGATGGAAATAAAACCTATGATGTTAACGAATGCGAATACTACTACTCATTCCACTATATCCTTGATATGGAACCCGGTTGGAACGAGATCAAAATACCGCTTGTAAATAACTATTCTTGGGACGGGAACGGATTTAACCTGACTGGTTGGTCCGGTATTGGCGGTAACTACACCCTTAATCTGGACAAAATTAAAGGTTTTTCTCTTGAGTTTTCCATTGACGTCGGTTCCGCTGGCGCCGGCGGGGAGCGTAGTAATGGTGAAATAATTATAGATCACATGACTCTTAAAGGGGCTAAACCGGTAGAGCTCGTCTTCTGGACTGGCGATGCCATTCCCGGAAATGTTAGCCTGTATGGTGGCTGGGGTGGTGGCGGTTATGCTATCTCCACAGATGAATTCTATTCAGGGGACCAGTCTCTGCAGTGGAACCTGCCTCCCAACGATTGGGCCTTGTGGGACGGTCTTGTGTTCTCGTTTTCTGCCGAGAAGGACCTCCAGTACAATTGGGGTATCGACTCATTGCATTTTATGATCAAAGCTGATGCCGGACTTGATTCTTTGAAGATTGTTATTGCTGATGACGACATGGATGGTGATGGTCCTGATCTGGGTTATGAATCATTCTATATGCTCAAAGAGAGTGAAGTTGGTTATGACGGTACCTGGAAAGAGGTTAAAATTCCACTGGTCAATTTTGACCGGAATGGCGGTGCCTGGGACGGCTCGGCCATGCAATACGACGAACTGATGGATACCACCCGGGTCAAAGACCTCAAGATTCTAATGGGTAGTACGGCTGCCCTTGGACGGACAGTATATCTGGATGATATCTGGACCGGCAACCCGCCGATTGATGTGACCGGGACGACCGAGGTACAGAATGTTGGTGCAGTAGAGTCTGCTGATTTTTACAACCTGGTTATTTGGGCCGATAATGAAGGTGAAGAGGGCGAATCCTATAATGTCTACGCCAGCACTCAAACGATTACTGATATAACTGCTTCAAATGTTGAAATTGTTGCAACCGGTGTTCTTGAAGGAACGCAGACTGCTATTCATTATCTTCAGTATCCTCTGCTGGATTATGAAATAACCTATTATTATGCGGTCGTTTGTATTGATTCATGGGGCAATGACGGTCCCGCAGGAGTCTCCACAGCGATTACAAATACAGCGAAAGGTATTCCTACAATTTCACTGGATGTTCCAGCAAACTTTGCTGCTGATGGTGATTTCACCGAATGGTGGGACAGTGGTATAATGCCATGGGTCCTGACTCCGGAAAATAATAATGTCGCTGCTGGTACAGTCACTGATAGTCTGGACCTGAAAGCCACTGTTTACCTGGCGATTGATGATGATTATCTCTATATCGCTGCCGATGTTATCGACGATGTTTATAATTTTGGCGAAGGTGATTGGTGGAATCAGGATGCCTTTGAATTCTTCATCGGTCTGTATAATTCCCCCGGCGCAAAACACCGGTCGAATATGCGTGGTAATGAACCTGATTACAAACTCCAGTTCCATACGAACGGTATTGTCAATGAATATATCGGCAATACGATCTGGACGGTTGATGATCCTGATTATTTTCTCGAAGACTTTAGCGGTGAAGATTATGTTATTGAAGCCCGTGTACCATTGGATTCAATCGCCGGCAACGACGATACACGTTTTCACCCGGTTCGTGGTATGAGAATTCCGCTTGAACTCTACTTCCATGATAACGATGGTGCCTGGGATGGCAATTTGGCATGGTCACCGTTCAATACAGATCTGGCCTGGCAGTCACCGACACAGTGGAGCTATACATGGATTGGCGACACGGCCGGTGTTGCGGCTAATGCCATTGATCTGGCCGACGACAATGCCCTGCGGTCCTATCGTCTGGAACAGAATTATCCGAATCCTTTCAACCCGACAACGAATATTCAATTCACAATTCCGCACGCCGGTGATGTAACCATCCGTGTCTATAACATGGTTGGACAGCAGGTTGCCGAACTTGTGAATGATTATCGGGCAATGGGAACGTATAACATTGTTTGGAATGTTGAGAATATTCCTTCCGGTGTATATTTCTACCAGATCCAGTCCGGTGTATTCAAACAAACAAAAAAGATGATGTTGGTGAAATAGTATCATATTGTATACTACCCGGGGTGCGGAGTAAATCCGCACCCCGCTTTTTAATAATCAATAATAATTATAGTTGGACATTGACTGTTTAACTAAATTCAGCAGGCATTGCCATTATTGACAGAAGTTCTAAGGGAATTAAATATGGTCGGACTAAGAAATAAAAAGAGTTACTATTTTTCAATTGCTCTTATAGTGATGATTACATCAGGCATTAGCTTTTCGCAAACGACGGGGAAGATATCCGGACGCGTATTTGATAAATCCAGTGGCGATGCTTTGCCCGGCGCGAATATTATTTTGACGGGTACGAATATGGGTGCGGCCGCGGATGCTAACGGTGATTTCTATATCATCAACGTAAGGCCGGGGGTCTATTCACTTAGAGCTCAGATGATCGGTTATAATCCGGTCGTGGTACAGGAAATTCAAGTTTCAGTCAACCGGACCGAGTATATTGAAATCGGCATGAGTTCCACTGTACTTGAGGGGCAGGAGGTCATTGTCACCGCCCAGAAGATTTCTGTTCGAAAAGATCAGACCAGCACGGTAAAAAATGTTTCTGCCAGTGAAATTGACGCCTTGCCGATAGAAAGTGTTGAAGATGTTGTATCCATGCAAGCCGGTGTTGTAAAAGGGCATTTCCGGGGTGGTCGTTCGACGGAAGTATCCTATATGATTGACGGTATTCCCGTGGATGAAGGTTTTGGTGGTGAGGGTCGTTCGGTGGACCTTGAACCGGAATCTATCCAGGACCTCGAAGTGATCACCGGAACATTCAATGCTGAATATGGCGATGCTATGAGTGGAATTGTAAATGCTGTGACGAAGGTTGGAGGTAATAAATTCCACGGATCGATCTCAGGATCCATGGCCAATTATTTTACGTCTCATGATAATATTTTTATTGGTCTGGACCCCGCCGAATTGAATCGCAATCAGGATTATAAAATCAATCTTAACGGTCCAATAATTAAAGATCACCTGTTTTTTTTGGTTAATTACCGGTTCCAGGATAATAAAAATCATTTAAACGGTTATCGTCTGTTCAATGTTGATGATTTCAGTTATTACAGTTCAAATGATCCGGTAAACTGGTACACCGAATATAATGGCGATAGCGCCTATGTGTCAATGAACCGCAGTATTAACAGCTCCTTTATGGGAAAATTGTCCACGAAACTGTTTAAAAATCTGAAGGTCTCTGCGTTGGCGACTATGAATACTGATGAATGGCACAACTATGACCATGCCTATAAATACAATCCCGATGGAAAAGCAACTCAGTATCGGGATTCAAAAATGTTAGCACTGAATTTTAACCATATGTTGAATAACTCATTCTTTTACGAGCTAAAGCTCAGTTATGTGGATAATTTTTATGGTGATTATGTCTATAAAGACCCCACCGATTCCAATTATGTTCACGATGTCTACAGTCAGATTGATGGTCCCGGTTTTTATACCGGCAGTCAGCAGAAGCATCACACCGAGCGGACCCAGATAGATCAGAATGCAAAATTTGATATTACCTGGCAGATGAATAAACATCACAGTTTTAAAACGGGGTTTCATTACACCCAGCATATTATCGACAGCCAGGAACGTCAGATCCAGAATCTGTACCGAGGACTCGAGGAAGAGGGCTTATATTACTTCGTCCTTTTAGATAACAAACCAAAGGTTTACTTCCCGAATTATCAGGCGGTTACCTTATCTGATTCTACAGTCTATACGGATTCGATTTATGTCAAACCAATTGAATATGCCGTCTATTTCCAGGATAAAATGGAATTTAATGATATGGTCATTAATTTCGGTATTCGCTATGACTACTATGATCCGAAAAAGAGATATCCCTCTCAGTGGCGGAACCCGTCAAATAAAAGCCAGTTTGATGATCCGGAAAAAATGTCCGAATATATCTGGGCTGACCCAAGAACCCAAATCAGTCCCCGCTTAGGACTCTCCTATCAGCTGGGAAGTGCGGCAGTCTTGCACTTCAGCTACGGACACTTTTTCCAGATGCCACCGGCATTTGCCATGTATGTCGGCAATTCATACAGAATTTCACCAACAGATTATTCTACTATTCTGGGAAATCCGACAATTAACCCTCAAAAGACGGTTACTTATGAAGTCGGCCTGTGGCAGGAATTGATGACCGGGATGGATTTGGAGATTGCCTTATTCTACCGCGATATTTATGATTTATTAAGTGTCAAGGTTGTCAGTACTTACGAACAAACAGAATATGGCCTGTATACAAATAAAGATTATGGAAATGTCAGAGGTCTGGAAATAAAATATAAATGGGTAATGGATAAGTTTTCCACTAACCTGAATTATACACTACAGTATACCCGTGGTAATGCAGATAACCCCGCTATGACTTATGATAGAGCGGGTGATAGTATTGATCCAATTGCTCAGATGATTCCCATGTCCTGGGATCAGCGCCATACACTGAATGTGACCGTGGGATACAAGACTTCCAAATATGGTGCAAACCTGACCGGATATTACAATTCAGGAACACCTTATTCATGGTCGCCGATTAGCGAATCAATTCTATTTACAGTTAATTTACTGCCGAATAATTCCTGGATGCCGGCCCAGTATTCATTTGATTTTAACGGCTTTTACAAAATTGATATTTCTGAAAACATTAAAATGAAATTAACACTTACAATATACAACCTGTTTGATCGTTTAAACGAAACCTGGGTAAACAATCAGACTGGTCGGGCCTATACTGCGCTTGTCCGGGATACGGACCTGGCCAGTCATAAAAGCGAATTCAATGATTATTATGACCGGATTCAAGACCCCGGTATGTACTCAGCGCCACGCTTGATAAAGCTGGGGCTTGGGATTGATTTCTAACTACCATTTTGAGAGTATAAAAGTGACATTATTAGGAGTTCAGATATAAATGAAGATGACGATAAAAATATATTCGATGCTGATATTGGTTCTGCTTTTAGCTGGAACTCTTTATGGCCAGGGAAAAGTGTATGACGGACCGGATGATCCGGCTGCAGATCCAACGGCCCTCCGTGAGGGATATATGGACGGTAATCGGGTGTTTTTGTATTTTCGCAATACCACCCAGCTCTCTGACTGGCCCAAAGTCGAAGTCTCAAAATGGCCCAATAACTATGAAGGCGCAAAAATGGTTGATGGAATCGGTCTCTTGATTGGCGCCATGGTTTTTGTTAAAGAAGATACAATTCCTGTAACCGATGCAGCTCAGCGTATTTTGTTGTCGGCTGCCGGGGAACTGGATACTCTCTATTTTTTACAAACGCATTACCGGGAAGAGATGGATGTTGATCCAACGGGTCAGATTGAATGGGGACTATATCCGGTGTTTGGATATTTCAATCCTAATAGTGAATATCCGGCAATGAGCAATGACTCGGCCTCCTGGCCAGTCGGTGGTTGGCCGGCGTCAAATGATCAAGTCAAGTGGCCGGGTGAATGGGATGGCCGTTTTGGCCGGGGAGTTATCTATGCCGACCTTGAAACCTATTTTGTGGCCAATGACGCCCAGGATCAGGAATACCTCGGACCGGAAGACCGGATAAAATACTATCCTCGTCCGGGTGTAAAGATTGGTGATAAATTAGCAAGTGTTACAGCCCAACGGGGAAATCTCTGGGGCGGCCTCGGGATACGGGTTGAACAGCGCGGATTCCAGTGGAACAACCCCCAGGCCCAGGACGCTATTTTCTGGGAATACAATATTGCCAATATTTCCGATTATGATCTGCCGGAAGTAGCGTTTGGTTACTGGGTAGATAATGCTATTGGTGATAACGTTGCCGGCGCCGGTGACGATGATGAATTAGGTTTTTTTGATGTTGCAATAGATATGGCTTATTCATGGGATATAGATGGTGTCGGCCAGGGAGGTTATTCTACCGGCACCATGGGATTTGCGTATCTCGAGAGCCCGGGATTGGCCTATGATGGTGTGGATAATGACGGAGATGGCCTCGTCGATGAAGAGCGCGATAATAATGCCGGGATGTTGGTTGGACCCTATGATGGCATTGATAATCTTCCGAATTTTCTGAGATTCTATTTGTTAAATGAATCAGATTTACATGAGCATTATGAAGGTGATGAGGATCAGGATTGGATAGATGGTGTCGACCTGAATGATAATGGGGTTTATGCAATCAATATCGGCACAGAGCTCGAACCGGTCTGGGTTAATGAACCAGGAGAAGATGCCGGTGATGACGTTGGATATGACGGTGTCGGACCAACAGATTTAAACTACAATGGTCCCGACGAAGGTGAAGGGAATCACATGCCGGATTATGATGAAGGCTTGGGATGCGAGCCCAATTTTGCGGCAACCGATGTCAGTGAATCCGATATGATTGGTCTGACCTCATTTCAGCTGTTTGAAATCCAGCCCCATAATCCGCCCTATACGAAATGGTTTCGTAATGACAAGTCCATGTGGGAAGTGATCGGTGTTGAATCATTGATTGAAGAGACTGAGTGGCAGTCGAACCTTGTTGAAACCTTTGCATCGGGACCATTTCCACTCTACCAGGGAAGAACAGAACGGGTGTCCATGGCGGAACTGCATTCTTTTGATCCCCTGGAAGGATTAAATTCCGATGATCATAGTGCGCCGGCGCTTTTTGAGTTGAAGAAAATCGTACAGGTGATTTATGAAAAGGATTATCGTTTTGCCCAGGCTCCTATCAAACCAACGCTGACCGCTACTCCCGGTGACGGAAAAGTCGTTTTGACCTGGGATAATATTTCCGATACAAAAACCCGTGATCCTTTTGTTGGTAATGTCAATGATTTCGAGGGTTACAAACTCTATCGCTCAACAGATAAAAAGATGTCAGATCCTATGGTTATCACGGATGGATATGGCACTCCGACATACAATGAGCCCATTTTTGAATGTGATGTAAAAGATACAATTACCGGCTTTGCTGATTTTGGAATGATCAACGGTGTGGGTTATTATCTTGGCAGTGACAAAGGTATCCAGCATTACTTTGAAGATACGAATGTCCAGAATGGCCGGACCTATTATTATGCTCTTGTGGCTTACGATTATGGTGCAGAAGATATTGGTCCCGGGATTGCTCCCTCGGAAAATAACATTATTATCAAATTGGATGAGTCGGAAAATGTATCATATGTTGATAAAAATGTTCAAATTGTTACTCCCTATCAAAAAGCAGCTGGTTATGTTCCGGAAGATCTTGAGATCATTAGTGATGATGCAATTGGCGCGGGAACGGTCACCCCGGAGATCATGGCAAATAAAAGTTTGAATGTAAACCATATTTACCAGGTGACCTTTGAAGTGGACACTATCGATATTATTGATGATTATCCACATGGTCTTTCATATTGTAATAATGGTGTCAGAGTATTCGATTTGACTGACTCTATACAGGTGTACCTTGAAAATCCTGAAAGTTTTACAGGGAAAAATCTTGTTTATGACGACACATTGAAACTCTGGCATATCAATACCGGAAAGACCATTCAGACGGATGTTTTTGACGGTTTGACATTGAACATTGATCAACCGGTTCAAATTGCGACTTATGATTATGGGAATTCTGGCTGGAAAACCGGATCGTCACCGATCCGGGTGACGCCAACCAGCCGTGAATCAAAGTTTTTCCCCTGGGATTATGAAATAATATTTATCGATAATGTTGCCTATACCGGAGCCGGGAGCGCCTCAAGAATTCGCGACACCAAAGATACTCAAATCAAGAGTAATTTATTGACCAGGGAAGATTTTAACTTTTACGTGATTAATAAAACGTTTCCGGATTCGCTTCAAATTCTGGATCTAATTGTCCATGATCTGGATAAAAATGGTAAGTTTGATATCCTGACTGATAAAATTTATGCCGGGCCGCTGAATACCAAGGGTAAATGGGCCGGTTCTGTTTTTGCAATTGATTTCTTGTCGGCTTTTGGCGACAGCACACAACTGCCGGAAACCGATGATGTCTATTCGATATCCTTTGATCGTCCGTTTTTCGCCACTGACACGATTAGTTTTAAAGTATTACCATCTGTTGATGTAAATACGGCGGATTTGAAAGAGACTATGAAAGATATTAAGGTTGTACCTAATCCCTATGTGTGTACAAATGCCATGGAAGGAGCAGTGGCGAACTGGTATCTGAACCAGCGGCGAGACCTTATGTTTACGAACCTTCCCTCACAATGTACGATCAAGATATTTACAGTCAGCGGTGTATTGGTGGATGTCATCGAAGTCAATAATGATGATCCCGACGGTACTGCGCATTGGGACGTGCTGACGAGAGAGGGGCTTGAAGTGGCGGCGGGAATGTACCTGTACCATGTTCAGTCAAAACTGACAGGCGATGAGAAACTTGGCAAATTTGCAATTATTAAATAAAAGGTTGATACCAATGATATATGGGCAGAGGAAGATGCGTGTGATGAAAAAAAACCATTCGATGCTGATTTGGATGCTATTGCTTGTTTTGTTGGGGAACATGTCGCTATTTGCACAAGAACCGTACAGGGTGGGAACAACAACGGCTAATTTTTTAGAAATTGGGATTGGCAGTGATGGTAATGCTATGGGTGACGCCTATGTCAGTATGACTGGGAGAATATCATCGATCTACTGGAATCCGGCGGGACTGGCATTTTTAAAAAACAACGAGGCAATGTTTATGTATCAACCCTGGGTGATTGATATTAATACATCCAATATCGCTTCCGCGTTTATATTGCCATCCATTGGAACTCTGGCGTTTAGCTTTTTCCACGTGGGATATGGGGATATGGAAGTAACGACCCTGGATTACCAGGACGGCACTGGTGAACTGTTCTCGGCAAATGATTATAGTTTTGCCCTCACTTATTCCCGTCGCCTGGCCCAGTGGTTTTCATTTGGCGCGACGGCCAAATATATCAGCTCTCAAATTTGGCATGAGTCAGCCAGTGCTTTTGCAATGGACCTGGGTGTTATCGTCAATACCGGGTTTTTCTCGGTGACTGATAACCGGGATGATGGTATGCGGATCGGAATGAGTATATCCAATTATGGAACTCGGATGAAATATGATGGTATGGATCTGCTGTTCCCGATTGATATTGAACCCGACGAAGCCGGTAATTACAGTACCGTTCAGGGGCAGTTTAAAACCAAGGAGTGGGAGTTGCCTTTAATTTTCAGGATTGGCATGTCAATTCAACCGATTGTGCTTAGAAATCATCGTTTGACCCTGGCGGCAGATGCATTGCATCCGAATAATAACTCTGAATCAGTCAATCTCGGTGCAGAGTATGAACTGAATATTCCCGGCACCGGTAAGTTTTTTCTAAGGGCCGGATATAAAGCGCTCTTTATGATTGAATCGGAATACGGGATGACTTATGGTGGCGGTTTTGTTATTAACTTTCTTAATAACTACAGTATCAAAACCGATTATGCCTTTAAACCTGTTGGGGTTCTTGGAAACACCCATTCATATACAATTGGCCTACAATTTTAATGAGAGTAATAATGAAAGCTGATCGCTTTGACTAACCATTATGAAAATTGTTTTGAACGTTATAAACTACCCCCAGAACAACATGGGGGTAATTTGTAATATGATAAAGCGATGGCGATCAATGCTGCTGATATTTCCGCTACTGTTTTTGGCTTGTGAAAAAAAAGCCGTAGAAATTCCAAATGACCAGATTCTGGTGAAAATTGGCGATCGTGTTATCACCAGGGATGAGTTTATTCGCCGGGCGGAATATACAATCCGGCCGAACTACTGTAAAATGAATAACTATATCCATCGCAAGATCATTCTGAATTCTCTGATTGCAGAAAAATTATTATCACTTGAAGCTGGAACAGATAATAAGCTGGCTGAAAATGAGGAGTTTCAGAAATATATCAAAGGGCGCAAAGAGCAGGCTATGCGTCAGTATTTCTATAGTGATCGCGCCTATAACAAGGTCATCCTCGATACCAATGCAGTGAAAAATAGTTATCGGGTTGCCGGACGGACCTATGATATCCAGTTTCTCAGATTGCCCGATGAAAAGACAGCCCTGACGGTCTATCATTTATATACCAAAGAACAGATCCCTTTTTCAAAAATTGCAGCAGAAGTTCTGCCGGATTCTCTCATTCCCAGCCGCCAGATCAGCTTTAACTCTGATCTGAATGATGAAATGTTCAAGATGCTGTTCAGTAGCCCATTGAAGAAAGACCAGATGCTGAATCCTGTGAAGATTGATGACGGCAGCTATCTGGTAATGAGGGTCAAGGGTTGGGAAGATGAACGGGTCCTCAATGAGAGTGCCATCCGGACTCGTACGCAAAATGTTACCGAAAAATTACACACTGTTCAGGCAAATGCTGTCTATACTCAGCTGGTTGCAGACATCATAAAGGGTAAGTCCATTGAATTTACCGAAGAAACATTCCGGAATATGGTAGAAATTATCGGACCCCGTTATCTGAAAAATCTAAAGGATAAAAAGGATGCGTTCAACCAGCAATTCTGGGGTGAAACAAATGAAGTGGAACTGGATTCGAGTCTGGATGAGAGGATTAATGATTTACGCGACAAACCCTTCTTCAATCTGGATGGTGAAACCTGGACAGTCACGGATTTTGAGGATATGGTGAAATCCCACCCCCTGGTATTTCGGAAAAGACAAATTTCAAAACAGGAATTCCCGGAACAATTTAAACTGGCCGTTGTTGATCTGATCCGGGACCACTTTATCAATCAGGAAGCCTACAAAGCCGGCTATGATAAAAACACCTATGTTAAAAATTATACCAATATGTGGTATGACGCCACGATGTCGGATTATCAACGCGATCAATACTTGCTCAAACAAGGGTACCATGGTGACTTTAAAACAGAATACATGTCTGCAATTAAACAGTATTTGAATCCATTGGTAGATAGTCTGCAGGTAAAATATAGTGGTGAAATTGAAATTAATACGGATTTGTTTGAACACACCACACTTACCCGGATCGATCTGTTTGTTATGCAGAGCGGGGTCCCCTACCCGATTGTTAGTCCCGGTTTCCCGGTGCTGACAACGGACAGTAAATTGAATTATGGTAAAAAAATGGAAGTGGGATCCAATGATTAAATCGAGAGTAACGATCATTTTAACCTTGATTGCCTTTATTCCAGGGATAATATTGGCAAAAGATTATAAAGGGGCTGAGTATCGAACGAAAGCAACGTTTACATACGGCCGTTTTGAGGTGAATTACAAGGCGACCCATGGTGCCGGTCAAACATCAACCTTTTTTACGTATCATGAATTAGGCAGTCAGGGAATTAATGAATGGAATGAGCTGGATATTGAACAATTAGGACGTTATACCAATGATGTTCAATTTAATCCAATAACTCCCGGACAGGTGAATCACGAACATCACCAATGGGTTGATTTTGATCCCACTGCTGGTTTTCATACCTATGTCATTGAGTGGACACCGGACTATGTTGCCTGGTTTGTTGAGGGAACAGAAGTTTACCGTGCCACCGGCGATCATATCACAGCCCTGAACCGGGACCAGAAGATTATGATGAATATCTGGCCGCCGGCCTATTCAGACTGGGTAGGGTTTCTGGATGACAATATATTACCATTTTTTGCATACTATGATTGGGTCAGTTATGCATCTTATACACCGGGCTCTGGCAATGTCGGAACGGGAAATAATTTTACCCAGCAATGGAGGGATGATTTTGACAGTTGGGATACGGGTCGCTGGGATAAAGCGACACATACCTTTAATGGCAACAATTGTGATTTTATACCCGAGAATTGTCTCTTCCAAGATGGGAAAATGATACTATGTCTGACTGATGCAGCAAATATTGGTTATACTGATAAAAACAAACCATTTATGGAATTTGCTCAATATGAGAATGATACCATCCTGGTTGCGTTTTCAGAAGAGGTTACCCGGGAAAGTGCCGAAAATGTCGGCAATTATGCGCTTCCCGGAATCACAATCAAGAGTGCTGTCCAGCAGGCAAATCGTCGCCATGTAAAACTGGCGGTTGATGGTATTGATGAAGGTTCCAGCTATAGTTTAATCGCTTTGGGGGTTAAGGACATGGCATCTCCGGCAAACTCACTGCTTGGCCAGTCCGTTTCAATCCAGATGCCGCCCAATTGGGATTATCCGGTAAAGATTAATGTAGGCGGCGATGCCTTCAATGACTGGTTAGCCGATCAGGAATGGGAAATGACGGGTAATTTTGGCCAGATCGGTGGACACGATGGACATTTTCCCGGTCAGACGATTGCGAATACAACCGACGATGTCATTTACCAATCCGAACAGCATGGGCTGGTCAATTATAATGTGCGATTGCCCAGAGGAACATACAATGTTACCCTGATGCTGGCTGAGAATTACTTCAATTCAGCCAATAGTCGGTTGATGGAAATCAATCTGGAAGGAACATATATTGCCCGCGATCTCGATCTGTTTGCAACGGCAGGTATTCATACGGCTTATACCATCGATATCGAAAATGTTATCGTTATCGATGGAATCCTGAACATACATTTTGGCAATAACAAAGATTATTCAATTTTTAATGGTTTGATTATTGATCGTGTCGGAACGGGAATCGATGATTCTCAATCATTGATTAAGCATCAATTCCGGCTTGGACAGAATTATCCTAATCCGTTCAATGCCAGTACGGTAATACGATACGATTTGCCAGAAACCGCACAGGTTTCTCTAACGGTGCATGATTTAAAAGGGGCGGTCATTGAAGAGTTGATTAACGGGCGATACAATGCTGGCAGTTATTGGGCTCAATGGACCGCACCGGTACCAAGTGGGATATATATATATAAAATGCAATCGGTCAGTGAAAATTGCAGGGTGACAAACGTGAAAAAAATGGTCGTATTGAAATAGTCGATCCTACTGATACATAACCAACGGATTTTGGCAGGAATAAAAATCATGCAGATTTCATTAAAAAGTATACCCAGTATTTTTTTGATAATGATAGTAGTGAGTATATTGTCCGGGCAATGTACTGACAAGTCAATAAATCCTGAAGATAATTTGTCAGAAACCGATTCGATTCCGACACTCGAGGGCTGGGAACTGGTCTGGCATGATGAATTTGATGGTGATGCATTGGATTTGACAAAATGGGAATATGAGGTCAACGCCAATGGTGGCGGGAACAACGAGTTGCAATATTATACCGACCGAACTGAAAATTCGTGGGTATCCGATGGTTTTCTGACTATTCAGGCATTGAAAGAGACTTATACCGGTTCCGGCGGTACGCGCAACTATACGTCTGCCCGACTGCGGACGGCGAATAAAGGCGACTGGAAATACGGTCGCTTTGAGATTAAGGCCAAATTACCGTACGGAAAAGGCGTCTGGCCGGCTATCTGGATGCTGCCAACGGATTGGCTCTACGGCGGTTGGGCGGCGAGCGGTGAAATTGATATTATGGAACTACTCGGACATGAGCCCAATCGTGTCTATGCAACTCTTCACTACGGTGGTACGCTGCCGAATAACCGGCATACCGGAACGTCAATAACATTGGGTTCGGGCAGTTTCGCAATGGATTTTCATGTTTTTACTTTAGAATGGCGTGAAGGCCGGATGGACTGGTATGTGGATGAAGCGCTTTACTATACGGCAACGGAATGGTACACAAATGGGTATGAATTTCCGGCTCCCTTTGACCAGCGCTTACACCTGTTGCTGAATGTGGCAGTCGGCGGAAATTGGCCGGGGAATCCGGATAATACGACGGTATTTCCTCAGCGTATGGTGGTGGATTACGTCCGGGTCTTTAGGGAAAAATAAAAGAGTAGCAGGGACTTGAACCCATGAAAAAATTATACTTTCCCTTAATATTTATACTATTGTGCTGGCTAATAAATGGGTACGGCCAAAATTTTGAGAAAGGCTTCTCCTTTTATTTGCCGGCCGATGATACGACAACCCAAAAATTTCTACCACAATTTACAGATAGTCCTATTCAGGCTGATGAATTTGTCACAACCACTGGTGACGGTCACTTTGGAATTAAAGGTCGGCGTGTGCGTTTTTGGGGAGTGAATCTAGCGGCCGACGGTGCATTTCCGGTAAAGTCCAAGGCTGGATTCATTGCCGGCCGGATGAGAAAAATGGGCATCAATCTTGTCCGTTTCCATCACATGGACAATCCCTGGAGCAGTCAAAGTTTGTTTGAATGGGGTCAGGATACCCGCCATCTTAATCCAGTGACACTGGATCGTTTTGAATATTTGATTCAGGCATTGAAATCGAATGGCATATACGCCAATATCAATCTGCATTGTTCTCGTACAGTTAAAGCATCTGACGGAATAATTGATGCTGATTCGTTGCTTGATTTTGGAAAGGGCGTCAATTTATTTGATCCGGATTTAATAATACTGCAAAAAGAATATGCCCGGCAACTATTGACGCATGTCAATCCCTATACAGGACTGGCTCTAGTGGGTGACCCGGTAATGACAATGGTCGAAATCGTCAATGAAAATTCATTGTATCGTATGTGGCGGGAAGATATGCTAAAATCCTTTGGCGATGGCGGCAAACTGACCCGCCACCACTCAAAATTGTTGGACACTCTCTGGTCGGAATTCCTGGTGAATAAATATGGAAACACGACAACTTTGCGGTCGGTTTGGAATGCCCAATTGGATTCTTCTCGGTATATAAATCAAATTGCTGATGGGGGTTTTGAGACCTTGCCCTTGGAAGGTCACTGGGAACTTGAAATGCATAATTCTGCCAACGGGCTGATGACTCTGGTCGGAGATGTCTGGGAAGGCGAACGCTGTGCCCGTGTGACAGTTCTGCAACCGGGCGATGAAAGTTGGTATCTGCAATGGAAACAGTCAGCCCTGACGATATCCATGGATTCCATTTATATTATCACTTTTGTTGCTCGCGCCGATGCGAATCGGGAAGTTGGATTAGCTATTCAAAAAAATTCCAGTCCCTGGACCTATTATGCCGGAAAGAATTTTACACTAAGTACTGAATGGCAGGAGTATCAATTCGCTTTTCGTGCACCTGAGACCTGTGTGGGCGATACCCGCCTGTCCTTTAATCTGGGTGTCTCTACTGGTTCTTATTGGTTTGATAATGTGTCGTTTGGCAATAATATTATTATCGGTTTAACGGCTTCAGAATCACTGGAAGACCAGTCGGTTCGCCGGACAGGATACAATGAATGTTTGCAGTTTTCCAATCAGCGGGTACGTGATATTTCGCAATTCTACATTGAATTGCAGAATCGTTTTTTTGATGAAATGGCCACATTCCTAAAGGATGAACTTGGTGTCCGTGTTCCAATAACCGGCACAAACTGGAATGTCGGCATCGGGGATTTAGTGACCCAGTCCCGGCTGGACTACCTGGATAATCACGCCTACTGGGACCATCCGCAATTCCCGAATACGCCTTGGTCAAGCACTGACTGGAAAATTAACAATACTTCTATGCTGACAAGTGAATCCGGCGGAACCATCAGTTCATTGTTTGGCGGTGTTCCAGTTTTAGGCAAACCTTTTACGGTCAGTGAATACAACCATCCATTCCCGAACCGTTTTCAAAGTGAAGGTGTTCTGATGGCCGCAGCCTACGCAGGATTTCACGATATAGACGCTTTAATACTGTTCGATTACAATAGTGGTTCGGCGGACGACTGGGAGTCGGATTTTATCAGTAGTTATTTCAGTATTCATCGCAATACGGTAATAATGGCGCTGTTGCCGGCCTGTGCCCGGGCTTTTAGGAAAGGGTATATCCGTCCCGCCGAAGAAATGCTGACCATAGGTTATAGTCCTGACAATATTCTGCTGGCACCTAAAAACGATGGCGGTTCGTGGACAGGGTATTTTCCGATTGCCCAGAATCTTGCGCTGAAACATGCGCTCAGAATTGAGACCTTTGAGGCGTTACAGTGGGTAAATCCGGTTGAATTCGATCCTTCGTTCCCTGTCTCAACAGATACCGACGAGCTGACCTGGGATTACGATTTGTTTACCGTAAAGACTCCAAAGTTCATCGGACTCTCCGGCTGGCTGCATGACTATACAAATTATACCGTTGGTGACTTGGAGTTGCTCGGCGCCGGCAATGTTGCGACACTAACCTGGATATCCTTGGAAGATCGACCTTTGAATATTTCCAGAAAATCCATGATCACGGTGTCAACCCGAATTCAGAATCAGAATATGATCTGGGATGATATTTTTACATTTCACAATAACTGGGGCCAAGCGCCGACGGAAATTGCACCGGTCATTGTGTATGTTGAATTGAATGTCAATGCCGATTCACTCTATGTTTTTCCTTTAGATAGCGTTGGTGCCGAGAGGGGTCTTCCACAGGTTGTTTTTCACCAGGAAAATGGCCGTTTCAGGATATTGCTGGATCAGACCCAAACACCCACTGTTTGGTTCGGAATCGAAGCATTTGGCGATTTGATTGAAGAAAACTGGGTGAAGTCAAATCTGGTACCGCACGAATTCGGTTTGCAACGGATTTATCCGAATCCTTTCAACTCCCAAACGGTGATTGAATTTTTATTACCATCAGAAAAACAGGCCACATTGTCAATTTATGATTTAAACGGGCGGCGGGTGTATTCCTTACAGAAAAGATTGAATTCCGGCAGCCACCGGTTTATCTGGGAAGGCCGGGATTCTACCGGCGAGATGGTCGCCTCAGGCGTTTATTTTGTCCGGTTGGCCTGGGATAACCGGGAATTTACTGGAAAGTGCCTGTTTTTGCGATGAAGATTTTATTGCGTATTATCATTCCGGCGCTATTATTGAATTGGAGCATTCTTCAGGCTGGATTTTTTAAAACCCTCGGCTTTGATATTGTTGATCCTGATGGAAATCAATTTATTCTGAAGGGTTACGGCCTGGGCGGCTGGCTGGTTCCGGAAGGGTATATGCTGCATACACCCGGCTACGGTTCACCATCATCCATCAGGAACCAGATCATTGATGTGATTGGCGAAGAAGAGGCTGATAAATTCTTTGAACTCTACCGGAAAAACTATGTTGCTGAAGCGGATATAGAGTTGATTGCGGAATGGGGTTTCAACCATATTCGGTTGCCATTTCATTATGAGTTCTTTTCACCAATCGATTCACCAGATGTGTTTATTGAAGACGGATTTGATATTATCGATACGCTGTTGGTCTGGTGTAAGCGGAATAACCTCTACGTTATTCTCGATATGCACTGTGCACCCGGCGGTCAAAACGCCGGAAATATCAGTGACAGTGATGGTGAAGCAAAACTCTGGACCGAAACGGCAAACCAGGATAGAACCGTGGAAATCTGGAAACGGATTGCCGAACGATATAAAGATGAAGAGTGGATTATTGGTTATGATCTGTTGAATGAGCCGGTGCTGCCGAACGGTTATAGTACAGCGGACTTTCGGGCTTTCTTTGTGCGGCTCACTCATGCCGTCCGGGAAGTCGATGATAATCATATTGTCTTTATAGAAGGGAATTGGTATGCCACAGATTTTTCGGGTCTGTCTCCTCGATTTGACAGTAATCTGGTCTGGGCGTTTCACAAGTACTGGAGTGAAACCGATATCGGTTCTATCCAACAATACCGGAGCCTGCGCACTCAGACCATTACACCGCTCTGGCTGGGCGAAACCGGTGAGAACTCCAATCCCTGGTTCTGCGAGACTGTCAAATTAATGGATCAGCAGGATATCGGCTGGAATTGGTGGGCTCATAAAAAATTCGATACCGTGACTAGCCCGTTATCGGCGATAATAGCACCTGAATATCAAGAGATTATCGACTATTGGAGTGGCAATACCGCCAAACCGTCACAGTCATTTGCACTTGCAGCCCTGACTGAGATGGCCAATAATTTGAAACTCGAAAATTGTATTTATCGACCCGATGTAATTGCTGCAATCACTGATCCGGAGTTTGGGTCGGTGTCGAAGCCCTATGCAATAAACGTTATTCCCGGAGCGATTGAAGCAGTGAATTATGATCTGGGTACTAATGGAGTGGCTTATTTCGATACAGAGTATAAAAGAATCCGTTGGGATGTAAATCAACCCTGGAATCTTGGCTATACTTATCGGAACGATGGCGTTGACATTGAGGAAAAAGATGGGTTTTATAATATCGGTTGGATTGAAGATAATGAATGGGTGAAATATACTGCAGAAATTGCCTATGATGGTAAATACAATATCAGCTTTCAGATTGCAAGTACATCAACCAACGGACAGGTGCAGGTATTGATCGATGATCAGGTCATTATCCAATCATTAAATCTCCCAAATACGGGAGGTTGGGATAACTGGCAGACGATAACCGAAGATTCTGTCGAACTGCCACGTGGGACCCACAGCATGAGATTGAATTTTATCAGAGGGGGTTTTAATCTCCGAAAAATGAGTTTTTCACTTCTGGATAATTCCATTATCGAAAAAGTTACATCATACTTATACATTGGAAAAAATTACCCCAATCCGTTCAACAGCCGTACAACCATACCGGTCATTTTAACCCGGCCGACCGAGATTCAAATGACTGTGTTTGATATGAAAGGCGCACGGGTTACGGATCTGGTTTCCGGGAAGTTACCTGCCGGATTGACAAACATCATTTGGGATGGAACAAACGCCTGGGGTAGACAGGTTGGTGCCGGTGTCTACTTTTATCAACTGAATATGAATTCTGATCAGCAAACGGTCAAGCCAATGCTTTACCTGAAATAGAATCAGTCCTGGATCAGGGCCTGGAGCAATAATTCGTGCCAGGTTCTGGAATTCGGGTCCCATGCTCCGAACCCCGAACAAAATTCCCAATATGCCCAGCTGAAATTATGCTGCCGGCACTGGCTGACGATATGGCCAGTCCATAACCGCCGAGATTCGATGTCTGCCCGACCGTAAGCGCCGAATTCACCCAGATATACCGGACGGTTGTGTCCATCGGCCCAGGCTTTGATCTGGTCAAAATGGTTTTTCATATCGGTCACCTGATTCAATGTGGCGGACCAGGTTGTTCCCAGCCAGGCGTCGGCCCCGGCGACCCATTCTGCCCCCTGGTGGGTGAAAGTGAACGGTTCGTAATAATGAATGGTCACAATCAGGTTTTCATCATCAGCCGGCAATTGAAGTTGTTCCAGCGCGCTGATGCCGCCCCAGCCGGCAGTTCCAATAATCACCGTGCGGTTGGGATTGGTTTCCCGGATGATGTCCAGCGCTTCAGGGAAATACTGATTCCAGAACTCCGGTGTAAAATTATCATGCGGCTCGTTCAAAATTTCAAATACAAGACTTGAAGGATAATCCCGGAAATTGGTGCCTATCTGTTGCCATAGTGTCAAAAACCGGTCTTTGTGCCCTGCGGGATTTTGAAAAATCTCTTCATAATGGTGAATATTGATGACCGTGTATAGATTACTGGCGAGTGCAATGTCAATGACTTGTTTTACGCGATTTAAAAACAGAACATCAATCGTGTAAGGAGTGTCGATTGCGGCGTGGGTGGACCATCGTATGGGAATTCGGACGTGATTGAAGCCGGCATTTTTGATTATTTGAAAATAATCATCCTGAATGGTAACACCCCAGTCGCCCTCTTCAGGTGCTTCCAGGGCATTGCCCAGATTAATACCGGGATACATCCGGCTGTTAATCTCGAAGGGGTCAATGTCAATTGCTTCAGGTGTCTCTTTTTCATTCACGGTATCGGTTCCGCAAAACGTCAGCATGGCTGCGATAGTTAATGATAACATTAGTTTAATCATCTGCATTGATTTTATCCAATTTAAAAGCATAAAATGTCTCGCGGACATGGCCAGATAACGTCTTTTAAAAAGAGACATTGACTACCAAAAAAGTATATAGAAAACCGCCAGAATAGCGCATATTCCAATAGAACCGACATTAAAAATCGTCTCGGTATGAAACAGACCTTTCTCGATTTTTATCGCTTTCGGATCATCTGCCCGGGATTCCACCAGGGTAATGGCAATCACAATTATACTGAGAATGACAAAGACTATGCCCATACGGTTCAAAAACGGCAATGTGGGTATCAGTGCTTTTATTCCAAGAGATAACGGAATGGTCAGGACCGCAGCCCAGAGCGCGGAATTGGCTGTGGCCTTTTTCCAGAAAAGTCCGAAAATGAAAATCGCGAAAATTCCGGGACTGATAAAACCGGTGAATTCTTGGATGAATTGAAACGCCTGCTCCAGTGACGTGAGCGTTGGTGCAATCAGTACCGCGATAATCAACGCTACGGCGCTGCCAATCCGGCCGGTGAGCACCAACTGGGATTCGGAAGCATCCTTTTTAATAATCTGTTTGTAAATATCCATGGAAAAAATTGTTGCCGTGCTGTTGACCATGGAACTCAGTGACGAAACAATAGCGGCAATAAGTGCGGCAAATGCCAGGCCCTTCAGTCCCATGGGCACAAAGTTGCTCAGCAACCAGGGATAGGCTTCATCCGGCTTGACGATATCGGCTTTTAAGGCGAATGCCACGATACCGGGAATGACCACAATCAACGGGGTGAGGATTTTCAGATACCCGCCAAACATCAGGCCGCGCTGGGCTTCTTTGATGTTTTTTGCCGCCAGTGCCCGCTGAGTGATGTACTGATTGCAGCCCCAGTAGAAGAAATGTGCCATCCACATTCCGCCCAGCAGCACACCCAACCCGGGCAATTCCTTGAAATTGGGATTAGACTTGTCCAGAATCATGTCAAATTTTTCTGGCGCCTGATGAATCAAATCGGCAAAACCCCTCAAAAAACCTTCACCACCGCTGACAGCATTCAGGGCAAAAAAGGTTGTTACCAGGCCGCCGACTATCAAAACTGTAACTTGCACAACGTCTGTCCAGGCGACTGCTTTCAAGCCGCCATAGATTGTATACAGCGCCGAGAAAACCGCCAGGCCTATAATTCCATACATTAGCTGAATGCCCATAATTGTCCGCAGGGCCAGGGCACCAAGATAGAGAACCGAGGTCAGATTTACGAAAATATAGAGCAGCAGCCAGAACACTGCCAGCCCGGTTCGTACACGCCGGTCATAGCGGATTTCCAGCAATTGCGGCATGGTATAAATACCTTCTTTTAGAAAAATCGGCAAAAAGAATTTAGCTATCACAATCAGTGCAATTGCAGCAGTCCATTCGTAGGTGGCGATACCCAAACCAATGACGTATCCGGACCCAGACATGCCGATGAATTGCTCAGCTGAAATGTTGGCCGCAATCAGTGAGGCGCCAATTGCCCACCATGGCAGGGATTTGCTGGCCAGGAAATAATCGCTGGAATCCTTTTGATGTCCCTTTTTTTCACGGGAAACCCAGAGTCCCAGCCCGATAATAAACAGGATATACCCAATAAAAACCACATAATCAACTATTGAAAAATTCATTTCTCACCCTTTCTAATTTGATGCACCGGTGACAAAAAAAACTGCACTGAAAACTCATAGGTCAAAAATCCCGGATTCCTGAGTTTTTGAAAATAGATACACATATCGCCATTTTATAGACAAAAACTAAGCCAGATACTTATCAGCGGGACAATCAGGCACCCTTCCATTTTTTAAAAAATATCACGATGAAAAAATCTTTAGATAGAACGGAATATGGAAATAATTTATAATCGTTGGCAGCCAGAAATTATTAAAACGATAAGCCGGGGTTATCATAATTGCAAGAGCAAAAGAAGGTCTATTTGATTATCAGTAATTTCTGAAAGCCAATCGCTGCGCCAGACTGGATGCGGAGCATATATGGCCCGGTCGCCATGTGTTCGGCATTCCAGTGATAGCTCTGCCAACCAGCTGAAACAGGCTGATATAGCCAGCATGCTGTTTGTTTACCGATGATATTGAAAACGGCAATAGTTACCGGTGATGTCTGTTGGGTGAAAAACCGGATGGTGGTGGTCACGTTGAATGGGTTTGGATAATTCGGTAAAATGTAAAAGTTTGTTTTGCTTGGACCTGCTGCTCCTGCCAATGCCAGAGTATTTTCAGCAGCGATGGATGCCGCCCAATCACCGCGGGAAAGAATTTTCTGGGCGCTAATCCGTTTTCTAAAAGCGCCAAAGTGCATGGTCAATCCAGCGCCCAGTGTCACGACCATAGTTTCATTTGTGATGCTGAAATTATCTGTGAATTGCCAGTGGTTGTACTGCAATTGGATTTCCGTCTGTCGCGCTTCACCGGGGTGGAAACCAAGATGGGGAAAGTACCCATAATCCAACTGATTATTTTCTATTGAAAAGATGGAATCCATCAGCAGTTCAGCTATGAGATGCAATGTGCCGGCTTGGTTTACATCTTCCGGGATTGAACGGATGGCAAGCGTTGGCAATGTGATTTGTCCGGGAGCGCTGAGAATGGAGATGGTTTCCAATTTGAGCAGAGTGTCCTGATTATCATAGAAACGAAAAACCGGCTGGAGATCAACGACATCGCAGGAATGGGAAAGCGGGATTTCTGCTTGAAAATATTGGGTTGGTGTCTTTTGTGTAAATATAATGGAGTCGTCAATAGATACTGTGAAATTATCGACTGCTTCCGTCAGAAATAATTCTACAGGTATTTTCTCAGGATAAATGCCGCCATTTTGGGGCTGGTAAACAATGGCCTGGTTGTATTTACTAAAAGCCTGCCAGACCGGGCGCGCGGTTCCTGATATGGAAGTGGGATAGCTGTCAAATTCATTCAGCCCGAACCATTCCTCAGGATTCGGATCGTGACTGTCGGGATTGCCGGCTTTCCACCAGCCATCATGATACTGAAAAACACAACCGCCCTGTGCGCCGCCGTCTATCAATCCACGGTACATGAGCAGATTGCCGGTTGTCTGCTGTTCGAGGGTGTTGCCGCCATAGCCATAGGTATCACCCGGAGTTCCCGGCGAGACCGATAATCCGAATTCGGTGATGATAAAAGGTTTATTAACCGCCCGGTTTTCTTTGATAATATGACAAAATTCAGTATAGCCGTGAGTGTTGCTGATAAGTACCGGATTATAGATGTAGAGGTTGTAAGCGCAGATTTGGAACAAGTCACTGCGAATATAATCTCCGACAGCGGTGTTTGAAAATGTCACCGGCACGCCCGGATGTCGGTCCTGAACCAGTGAAATGATATTTTGCCAAAGGTCGACAAGAGCATCAGCTCCGCCGCTCAGAATATCGGCCACCTGCGGTTCATTCATGATAATATAAGCGAGAATGCATTCAAAATCCCTGGAATAATCCAGAATCCGGTTAACATAATTCAATGCATCACTGATGAATACCGGGTCACCGTAAGCGCCGTGCGGATCAATCCAGATGCCCATTAGAATTTTCAGACCAGAACTATTCACAACCTGCAGTTCCTCCTCGGATAATGCGTCCCATGTCCGGATGGTATTAAATCCTGCAGCGTTAATATGTTGCATATCTGTTTGAATTGTGGCGGCATTGAACTGATATTCCCAGGGCGTCTGACCGGGTCGCGTATGGGGTTCATATCCAAGCCCTTTGATAAAGTACTTATCACCATCGATATAATACCAGTCGTCCCGAATTTCAAAACCGGATACCTTGAGAATTTGAATGACACAAAAAACCGCAATAAAAACGAATTGGTGATTTTTGCTCATAAAATTAAAATAGAAAAGAAATATCTTTTTAGAAAGTACTTTAGTACTATTGTTGTTCATCTTTATATGATTGACCAACTCCGTTTTTTAATCAAAGAATTTCCCTAGGTTTGCCTCGGGGTCAAAGAGGAAAGTATGAAAACCAAAGGTTTTCATAACGCATTGAAAAAGTGTACATTTCATACATGAGTGAACATGTATATAAAAGGCATAATAAAACACTTTTTCTATACCATTTGGTTATTCCATTAAAATATCGAAGAGGAATTATATCTGAAAATATTGGAAAAAGTCTTAAAGAAATTTGCTTGGAAATATCAGAGAGATTTGAAATAAATTTTCTTGAAATAGGTTATGAAT
>CAZAKB010000002.1:0-59749 GCA_964485475.1 uncultured bacterium | reverse complement strand
ATTTCTTTAATGAACAGGAAATAGTGCTTCTCGAAGAAGTTGTGGATGATATATCCTTTGCACTAACCTCGTTGCATACTGAAGCAGAGCACCAGATGGCGGAGAATACAATACTTCAGGAACGCACCCTGCTGAGAACACTCATAGACAACCTGCCAAACGGCATTTTCGTGAAAGATAAAGAATATCGGAAAATCATTGCCAATCCGATCCATACAGAGGAAGTACTCGGACATTTGAAATACCTCGGACTGAATGCTGATATTGATATTATTAACAAAACAGATTTTGAGGTTTTCCCAAAGGAGCTGGCAGAGAAATATTTTAGCGACGATCAAAATGTAATCAGGGATGGTCATTCAATCATAAACAATGTCGAATTCGGTATTCAACCGGATGGTAAGAAAATCTGGTTTTTAACATCCAAAGTGCCACTGTGTGATAAAGACGGTTCAATCACAGGCATGATTGGCATCACCAATGACATTACCGAGCGCAAACAGGCAGAAGAAGCGCTAAGAAAGAGCCAGGAGCAATTCCGTATTGCGCAGGATATGTCCCCCGATGGGTTCACAATCCTTCGACCAGTACGTGATGCCCAGGAGCGAGTTGTCGATTTCACCTGGATTTATGAGAATGCCGCGGTTGCGCGGTTAAACGGCACCGATCCAGAAGCGGTTGTGGGCCGACGCCTGCTGGAGTTGTTCCCCGGTCACCGCGGCACGCCATTCCTGAGAGCCTATCAACAGGTCGCGGAATCAGGGGAGAGTTGTATCTTTGAGTCCGACTATTCCGGCGAAAGCATAACAAAACCGACCTCGTTCCGGGTCGTCGTTGTGCCGATGGCTGGAGATATCGCCATTCTGGCTCAGGACATCACTGAGCGCAAACAGGCAGAAACGAACATACGTGAGAGTGAGAAAAAATATCGGCTTCTTTTTGAACAAATGATAAATGGATTCGCTTTGCATGAAATAATTTGTGATGCCGATGGGAAACCGGTCGACTACCGATTCCTTGAGATTAATAAAACGTTCGGAACGATGACTGACTTGGATCCAATAAACATCATCGGTAAAACCTGCCTGGAGGTTTTACCTGATACTGAGTCATTTTGGATCAAGAAATACGGTGAAGTAGCTCTTACGGGAAAATCAATTCGTTTCGAGCATTTCAGCGGCGCGCTAAAAAAGTACTATGAAGTGACGGCATATTGTCCGAAACCAGGGCAATTTGCTGTGACTTTTAATGATATCACCAAGCGCAAACAGGCGGAACAAAAATTAATAGAGAGTGAATACAAGTACCGCAATCTGGTCGAGAATATCAATGACATCATCTATTCTACTGATGATAAGGGAATATTTACCTATATCAGTTCGGCCATAGAAATCCTGTCGGGTTGGCGCCCGGATGAATTGATCGGAAAAGCATTTATTGATTTTATATATCCGGATGACAGACCGCGCATATTATCTCTATTCCAAAAGGTTGCCAGCGGTCAGATAGAACCAAGCGAGTATCGCATTCTCACTAAATCCGATGGAATTCGTTGGATCAGAACCTCAAGCAGGCCCGTGATAAAGAATGGCCGCTTCTCCGGTCTGCAGGGTGTCATGACCGACATTACCGAACGAAAGCAGATGGAAGCGGAGAAACTGGAACTTGAAGATAAATTTCGTGAGAGCCAGAAGATGGAATCTATTGGCACTCTCGCCGGTGGTATCGCCCATGATTTCAATAATCTGCTGACGGTTATCCAGGGCCATGCCCAGATGGCAATGTTGGCGATGAATGAAAGCAATCCTCAATATAAAGATTTGACGCAAATCATGAACTCGTCAACCCGGGCCGCGAGTCTGACCCGGCAATTGTTGATGTTCAGCCGTAAACAGACCGTCGAATTAAAGACACTGGATTTGAACCAGACGATTCGAAATCTTTTAAAAATGATCCAACGTCTGATCGGTGAGAATATTAAAGTGAATACAAACATGGCATCTGATTTGCCAAATGTTCAAGCGGACGAGGGCAATATTGAACAGGTGATCATGAACCTGGCGGTGAATGCCCGGGATGCCATGCCGGATGGCGGTAAATTGACAATAAAAACTGAAAATATTTTAATTACCGATGATGACCAAAAATATATGCCAGAATCCCGAATAGGGAGTTTCGTGCGAATTTCTGTCCAGGATTCCGGGATTGGTATTCCGAAAGAAATTCTCTCCAAAATATTCGAACCTTTTTACAGCACAAAGGAAAAGGGCAAGGGCACCGGCCTGGGATTATCAGTAGTCTATGGAATTGTCAAGAGTCACGGCGGCTGGATCAACGTCTACAGTGAACCGGAACAGGGTACAGTATTTAAAATCTATCTGCCTGCATCTGTTTCAGCGTTTAGTGAAGAGAGTGCTACTCAGGCCGAATCCAAAGAATCTCTTTATGGAAACGGCGAGAAAATCCTTGTTATTGAAGACGAGCAAGGAATCCTGGATTTAGCATCGACAGCCTTGAGACAGTATGGGTATGTTATCCAAGTTGCTTCAAATGGGCAAGAGGCGAAATCGGTATTTGAAGAATCTAAAGGGAATTTCCAGTTGATTATCAGTGATGTGATCTTGCCGGATATCAATGGTTTTGACCTGGTTACCAAATTAATTGTTAACAATCCGAGTATTCCGGTGGTTATGTGCAGCGGCTATACAGAAGAACGGGTCAAACAGTCGATTATTCAGGATAAAGGATTCAGGTTTCTTCAAAAACCTTATTCGGTCAGTGCATTATTGGAAATGGTGAGCAATACTATTCAAAAATCATGAACTATGACCGATATCGCGACTCAAAAGATTAATTTTCAGTTCTTTGAATAATCATCATCTTTTACTTCGGAACAGTGAATGTAAAGAACAGATGTTTTTTGAGAATTGATGCTACGATAGATAAGAGATTGGAAGTTTGAGAAATTCGTTCTGTATTTCTCGAGAATCCAAATTACATTCTTGGCGTATTTTTAATACGATCTATTTTTCTTAATATAAAAGTCACAATGAATCAATTGAAACGTTAGCAAGCATTTCTATTCACAGGGTTGCTCCTCATATGGTACAATAGATATGCTGATCACATTTAATCGAAAGAATTCCTCGGGGCTTGCCCCGGGGTAGTTCATTCTGGAAGCCTGGTTACTGCTGGCACATATGGCGGATGCAGATGGCATTGATCTCTGGCATTTGGAGAATTCCGACGGTGGCTCGCTGGCAAAATCGGCGGACTACATTTTACCTTTTCTAGATAATCTTAAGAAGTGGAAATTGCCTCAGATTACATCTTTCAGACAACGAAACCGTTTTAAGTTTTATCTGGATAAAGTTTTATATGACCACTGTTGTATAACGATCATTATTTACGCAATTAGTATGAATTTGATCTGATCATTGTATTTATACGCTGTAACATTTCAGTTAATTGGCGATTTCTGTTTAAAGAGACTCTCAGTCCTCAAAAATACATTGAGAATGACCTGTTGCACATTATAAGACCTGCGATTAAATTCTAATTCTGGTTTTTATGAGAAATAATCGCAAATAATAAATTAATTGGAGAAATCAATGAAACTGTCAAAATATTCGATTGGAATTGGGGACCGTTTCGGTCATCAAGGTAAAGCCCAGATTGAGGCGTTAAAGATCGCTGCCGGGCAGGGAATCGAGATTACCCCTGTCTGGAATAAATCGTTCCGGGAACATAAAACCATCGGCAGCACACCAGCGGATACACGAATCGCGGCCGATAAAGCAGTTCAATCGACAAATTGGGGAAAACCCTATTTTGTTGATGCCGATCATATCAACCTGAAAACCATCGACGGGTTTATGCAAAGCAGTGATTTTTTTACAATGGACGTTGCCGAAGATATTGGGAAATCAGTGGATGATTCAAAAATCGAAGAGTATTTACAGTTCTGTAATCGATTTACGAAACCCTTTTATATTCCGGGGATTGAAAGTCAAATTGCTGTTGATGAATCCATCGTGCGGAAAATGGCACACCAGTATCTGGCCGGAATTCTGGAGACGGAAAAAATTTATCAATATATTGCCGCAAATGTAACAACGCCCTTTGTGTTGGAATTATCGATTGACGAAACGGAGTATCCACAGCGGCCTGTTGATCTGTTTTTTATTCTGGCTGCTGCTGCCTGGCGAGGTCTTCCGCTGGATACGATTGCGCCAAAATTTACCGGGCGATTCAATAAAGGTGTCGACTATGTGGGTGATGTCAAGCAGTTTGCCAGAGAATTCGAACAGGATATTCTGGTTGTGGACTATGCGATTGGTGAATTCGGATTGCCGGGTGAATTAAAACTGAGTGTCCATTCCGGGAGTGATAAGTTTTCCATCTATCCGATTATCCGGGAACTTCTAAGAAAACATAACGCAGGTGTTCATTTGAAGACAGCCGGAACGACCTGGCTGGAAGAGGTGATTGGAATTGCCTCCGCCGGTGGAGAGGGCCTCAGACTGGCAAAATCTCTTTATTCTCAAGCCTTTGAACGCAAAGAGGAACTGATGAAACCCTATGCGACAGTTCTGGATATAGATTTCAAACGCTTACAAAATCCTGCCGAAGTAGATACCTGGAGTAGTGATGAATTTGTGAATTCGCTTCGCCATGTTCAAACTGAAAAATTATATAACCCGAATTTTCGCCAGTTACTGCACGTTGGATATAAAATTGCTGCCGAAAAAGGAGTGGATTTTATAAATGCATTGGAGCAATATTCGGATTTCATTGCCCCAAACGTGACTGACAATATTTATAATCGCCATATATTACCGTTGTTTATTGAGTAAAATATAACGATACATTATGAAGCGGAAGCATTGGTATTACATAAATAACTTTTATTTACTCCGAATCCGTCTACATTGAATTTCGTTGGACGAATCTATACTGAGGAAAGGAATATTGATAAGTGAAGAGGTGTACCCCCGAGCAGGACTCCTCCAGGGGAGTTCCTGTGGAAGAACCTGCAACCCTCTGCTTAGAAGCAATATGGTTTGTCTTCAATAAATGAAAATCCGAATATGTCGTATACGAATTGATCAACTTATTAAACAATTCACATATATTCAGTTTTTGGGAATTAGTCGCTTTGTAGTAGATCTGTTGAATAAATGAATTTTTTCTGGATTGATATAGAGTCTTACCTGGTTTTCGTCAGCACTTTGAGGATTATATTGTTTACTGATACAGGTCAGACCTTGGGAACCGGTCGACAGGTAAAGAATGGTTTCATTCCCAAGTGGTTCCACCAGTTCGAGTGACGCGTTGAATGTATAATCCTCATTTGATTCCTGGTTAATAGTAAAATCATTGGGACGAATGCCGACTATAATTTCTTCACTTGTCTGATCCTTCATCTGGGACAGATATTTTTTTGGAACAGGGAAAAAAAATTTAGCAGCATCCGAGCAGAGTATATTTTCATTATTGACAGTGGTTGTAATAAAATTCATGGCCGGGCTGCCGATAAAACTTGCCACAAAAAGATCGGCAGGTTCGTTGTAAATATTCAAAGGTGTGTCCAGTTGGTGAATGATCCCATCTTTCATGACAGCGATGCGGTCGCCCATGGTCATGGCCTCTACCTGGTCATGGGTCACGAAAACTTTTGTCGTTTTCAGCTGCTTATGCAGTTTTTTGATTTCCGTGCGCATCTGGACTCGCAGTTTCGCATCCAGATTGGAGAGCGGCTCGTCGAATAAAAAGACCTTAGGTTGACGCACGATGGAGCGTCCCAAAGCCACCCGCTGGCGCTGGCCGCCGGACAGCTGCTTGGGTTTTCGCTTCAACAGATCATTGATTTCCAAAATTTCGGCGGCTTCCTGAACGCGGGCTAGTATTTCATTTTTTGGGAATTTGCGCAGTTTTAGTCCAAAAGCCATATTATCAAATACAGTCATATGGGGGTAAAGGGCATAGTTCTGGAAAACCATGGCAATATCACGGTCTTTGGGTGGGACATCATTGACTTTACGGTCGTCTATAAAAATCTCGCCTGCAGTAACCTCTTCCAAACCGGCAATCATACGTAGAGTAGTGCTTTTGCCACAACCGGAAGGGCCGACCAATACCAGGAATTCCCCGTCTTTAATAGCCAAATCAAGGTCTTTAATGACCTGTGTGTCCTTGCCATAAATCTTTGTTAAATTTTTCAGTTCGACAGTTGCCACGATTTCCTCATTTAGTTAATGTTTTCCTGCATGGGCTACTTTATGTCTTTCATCGATCATTGCCAAATAATTATTAAGAGGGACGTAATCCGGAATTGAATTGCCGGAGCCAATTCCGAACCTTCCAATGAGATCGCATTTTTCAATCAGATCCCGGGTGCGGGCTCGAACCTCTTCCGGTGTACCAGACGCCAGGATGTTGACGTCAACACCTCCCAGAACCGCGATCCTTTTTCCATACTGCTTGTGAAAATCTTCCACCGGTATAATTGAGTCCTCAAAGGAATGTTTGCCGTCGATCATTACATCAGCTATCAACGTATCCATAATATCTGTTAAATTGCCACAGGAATGCAAGAAATAAGGCAATCCACGTTTGTGAGCCATCCGGGCAAAAATTTTATGCCAGGGAAGAATAAGCTGCCCCAAATCAGCAGGGGAAATCATTGTTCCGCTATGATAACCCATATCATCACCCGGCCACAAGGCAATAACATGGTCAAGGTCCAGGATTTGAGAATAGAATTCCGTTGTTAATGTTCCGAGTTTTTCAACAATTGCTTCCACCAGATCACGCTGATCCACCAGGGCGTAGCACAGCCCTTCAAAGGACATAATCTGAGACAGATGTTCAAATACACCCCCGGCATGGGACACAATAAAGCCCATGCCATTAGGGAGATTATTGTTAATGTATTCATAGGAAGAGAAATCAAATTCACTGACTTTGGGCCATTGATATTGTTCAAAATCCTGCCAGTTTTGAATAGCACCCTTTTGCTGATCCACCCAACTGCGTTCCTTACCAATAACACGTTTTTCATCAAATCTCAGACTGCGCTCAAAGCGGACGAAATCGTAACCCAGGCGGTACCAGATCTGGATAAAATTATCCAGACAAGATTGCTGATCACTCCGTGTTCTGCTCCAGGGAATCCAGGGACGATTGAATATCTCCGTTGTGATTCGTTGGATATGCGAATCATCGATATTGTATTCCACCAGGGGTGCAGCGGTCAGTGGCTTTTGGCCCATGAGGTGCGCAATGAAGGCTTGATTATCGGGATTTGGGTGATGGATCGGGATAGTGTCAAGCATGTGGGTGTCCATTGCTTTAGGTGTTAATAATGACAACGATTGGCTTCATCCACGAATGCCTGCACATTGGCCGGATCACCACTGAAAAAGTGATCCGAGGGGCTGCAAATATAGCCACCGTCGGGGCAGGCCTGATGACATTCCCGAACCAATTTTGCCGTGGTTTCGGCATCACCTTTTTCAAAACCGGCGTTCTGATCAAAACCGCCGATAAAAAATAATTTATTCCCAACCCGCTGATTGGCTTCCGCCAGGTTGCAATCACCTCCCATTGAAAGCGGTGTCATCGTTTCGAGGCCGTCAGTGCCGTTTTCGACGATTGTTTCCAGGAGTGGCATTAGTCCGCCGCAGAGGTGATACACCACCCGGGTTCCGGCGTTGTGCAACGCGTTGATTTGGATCCGATCGTAAGGCAGACAGAATTCCCGGTGCATAGAGGGACTGATTACCGTTGACGATCCAGCCCCACCCCCGGTTTCGACCATATCCATTTCAAAAGTTCCGGCGCGCTCAATCACACTGATTTTTTTCTCCAGGAGGGTGTTTAAGACGTGGTGAACCCAATTGGGCCGGTCATAAGCGGCATAAATCGCCAGCTCTGTGCCGAACATATAACAAAAGTCCTGCCAGGGGCTGCCCTGCCCAAAGCCGAAAAATTCCCCCCGCACAATGCCCCTATCACCAATGCGTTTTTTTATTTCGATTAGTGGCGTCCAGTCGACTTTTTCCGGGAGTGGGACATATTTTTGCCAGAGATCGAAATCCCGTTCCGTTTCGATCAGATGCTTGGTGACCCAGGCGGTGAACTGGTTCCAGCCCAGTCCGTAGCTCAATTCCCCTTCCGGGGTTGTGATGATATGCCGGAACTGATGCGAACCATCGCTATCAGTTCCCAGATCGATATCCCGTTTTTTCCAGACACCGTGGTCCGTATCATTATAGATGAACCGGGGATTGGCGTAGATGACCCAATCCATTCCCTTGAAAAATTCATAAGCTCCAAACTGATCCCGGCCGTCCAAGTAGGTTTTCAGATAATAGGGCATCCAACTGTGTACCTGGCAGGGCAGGTGGTCGGGTTTTTCATTGGAAAGGGCAGTTAATAATCGTTCTCGGGATGTCATCCAATTCTCCAATTAACCGGTTGTAAATTATTTTTCAAATGCTGCCTCAATCATGGCCTGAACATTCTCTGGTGGAATGTTAGGTAACAGGGCTTCGTGGCTGGGGCTGATGATAAGGTTTGGGCCCAGCAGAGATTTTACTCGACGAACATCCTTTTTAATCTCTTCAGGAGAAGCGTTAACCAGCAAATCCTGGGTATCAATACCACCCATAAAAGCGATTTTATTTTTGAAATCACGGGCCAGGGTTTCAGCATTCATATTGCATGCCTTTGCCTGAAGGGGATGCAGACAATCCACACCCGCATCAATTAATCGTTCAATAACTTTGTAAATGGCACCGCAAGAATGCAGGATGACCTGGTATCCGTATGAATGACCCTGATCTGTAAAACGACGAAACCAGGGCATGATAAATTTATCGAAAAGATCCGGACTCATTATCAAATCCTGCTGGGTTCCGAAATCGTTCCCGAAGAAATAACCGTCAACTAAATCTCCGGCCTGTTCAAAAAAGATCCGGTTGGCTTCAAAATAGAATTCACAAACATATTGAGTGGCTCTCTCGACTACTTCGGGATGAGTGTACATTTTAATGAGATAGTTATCCATTCCAAATAAAAACATAAGATCATGATAGAAGGAAGTCCACATCCCGCTTAAACGGTAAATGTTACCGGTATTCCGAAGGATGTCAATGGTATCATTAAAGTAAAGATAATCAGGATTGGGCCAGCTGAAGTTCTCTAATTCTCCAATGGTTTCACAGTCGGCGAGAGGGTGTTTTCCATCCTTTGCAGAGTAATTATTAAACAAACCCTTTCCATCGGGGGCACGGTAAAAACCAAGCTGTAACTGGGGGCAAATCCAGCGCACATCATCACCAATTTTTACACGTAAATTTTCTTCAGAATCGGTCTTGAAATAGCGGTGAAAAATCGGCCAAGTATCGGCATGCGGATTACCAAGCCAGAAACCGCTGCGATCGGTTGCTTGATGGTTGATAATGGCTTTGATGCGTTGGCGACTGTTAATGGATTTTCGAATGAAATCACCTTGCTAAAATTTTGGTGCGCTGATTCTGATTTTAAAAATACATTTTTATCTTGAAACTTGTTGGAAATTAATTTATACTTTGAAAGTTATAAAATCAACAAATGACTTTATGAATTGGAATAATTATGAATGACATTACTCCCATAAACAAACGTTCTCTCTCAGATCATCTGGCCGAGGAGATTCGGGCATTTATTGTCAGAAATGATTTAAAACGGGGTGATCGCCTGCCTTCAACAGCAGAACTCGCCAAATTTTTCGGAGTCGGTTTGCCAACCCTGCGGGAAGCAATAAAGAAGCTTGAAACCATCGGCTCGATTGTGATTAAACACGGTTCCGGGATTTTTGTCGGACGTTACTTCAATACCCTGTTTCTGCCGAACCCGATTACTACCGCTCAACCATTATCAAAAAAGATATTACTGGAACTGATCGACGCAAGAATTGCGATGGAGGGCATGATCGTATCTCTGGCTATCAACAATATGACCCAGTGTGAGTTCCTGAAGATGAAAGGTCTGCTGGACGACGCGAAACTCCATCTGGATAACTTTAATGAATGTGGTCTGGATTACCTGGAATTTCATTATATGATTCGGAAAGCCGCAAAAAATATTATAATTAACGAGATTGTTCGAGTCATTACAAATTTATATACTGACGATCAGATTCAGCTGATCAATAAACATATGGCCTGCCAGGAAGATTATCAGACCCATTCCGATTTGTACGAGGCATTAAAAAAGAAGGACAAGGAGAGAGCAATTGAACTGATGGAAACCCGGTTAAAGCGCATCCGGGATATCATCATTAATTATTTCCCGGATGAAGAATAGTTATTGAAAATGAGTTTAGTGTGGTGATAAAGGGGTAATTTTATGAGTAAACGAAAGATTGAATGCCTTCTCGATTTTGTTTTTTTGATGGTTTTGTACAGTTCGATGACGGTATTTGCTGGAGAAACTGGAAAAATCACAGGACTGGTTCGTGACAAGAATATTGGGGAAGCTCTGGTCGGGGCAAATGTTCTGGTCGAAGGGCAAATGTTTGGCGCCGCTACTGATATCGACGGACGGTATTTTATTTTGTCGATTCCTCCCGGCACATATACACTGCATGTGTCAATGATTGGCTACGGCAAGGTGATGGTCAAGGATGTCAAAGTCAATATTGATCATACGACAACAGTTAATATGGATTTGGAATCTAAGGCGATTGACATGGGCCAGGAAGTTGTGGTAACCGCGACGCGTCCGGTGATACAGAAGGATATCACCAACAGTACCCAGTTTGTTGAGCTTGAAGAACTCACCCAGTTGCCGGTAGCCGATGCAAAAGAAGGGTTGATGATTCAGACCGGTATTTTTATGGATCCATTGCCGTTGAGTTCCGGGTTTAATGGACAGGGCCGGGGAGAACCCCGGTACTCAATCCGGGGTGGAAGTCAGGGTGAAGTTAAATGGTTTATAGATGGTGTCCGGTCTTCATCTTTGATGGAAGGCCGAGCGGACCAGGGTGGTTCATTTACAGATGTAAATATGCACTCGATCAGTGAAGTACAGTTAATCACTTCCGGTTTTAATGCGGAGTACGGCGAAGCCCAGTCCGGAATTGTAAATGTGATTACACGGGAGGGGGGTGAAAAATATTCATTCTCGTTTGAATACATTTACGGAACTGCTGGCCAGCATCATTTCGGAAATTATATGTACAGTCACCCGACCGAGACTCAAGTCCGGAATCATTGGGAAATATTAGATAATGAGCACGCCAACTGGCAGTCTGCCTGGGGAACTCAAATTCCATCTGCCGAAGATTCCCTTGCACATATTGAGTCTATGACAGATATCGATAATCAGTGGTGGAGCAAATATCAGAAAGAGTATCGGGATCATATCAATGCTCCTTCAGCAGTTTGGTGGGACCAAAATTATTACAACTACCGGGATACGACGGCCGATATTGGTGTTATTGATCCAGATTGGATGACTTCATACCGGCAAAAAAATATCTATGATTATCGGAAAATACCGGATCAAAATATTTTTTTCAGCCTTGGTGGTCCACTGTTTCACATTGGAGATATTAGAAGTTCATTTTTTGTGGCAACACAAATTAAAAAAGAGGCCTATATATATCCGCGCCCCAGGGATACTCACGACCAGGAAAATATCACCTACAACATTGCGTTTCAGTCGGACTCCCGAGCGAAATTGCGGTTTACCGGTTTTTATAACCATGAAGGGCACTCAACCTGGCAGGAATATGGGCAATTTGTACCTCAGGCCAAATATTATCGCGGGTGGGGCACATTGTTGGATACCTATACCTACAGCAACAGTCTGTTATGGAGTCATGTATTATCTCAAAAATTATTTTATGATTTAAAGCTGAGCTACTATCTGACCGATATCCGTGAAAAACCAAGCGATTATACTGAAATCGGCCAGAGTGATATGCCCGATATTTGGGGATTTCAGCGATACAACACGGTGGTCAATTTTAGCGATGAAGAATATTTTGTGGAACCGTTTGACGCTTGGGCGTTTGTTCTGGACAATCATTGGAAGAACAGTGATCTATCGTGGTTGGGGAGTCTGAACTGGCAGTGGAATTCGTTTAATTTTCTGAAAACCGGTTTTGAATTCCGCTATAATACGATGTCTGAACTTAAGGCCTATCGATATCCGTCCTATATTGACTATAAGTCCAATCCTGAATTATGGATGAACCGGGGCCTGCATGATACCTTCAATCCAATCCAGATTGCCCTATATGCTCAAAATAAAATGGAATTTGAGAGTATGATTTTGAATGTTGGAATGCGCTATGATTACTTTAATCCAAACCGTGAATGGTTTTCGACAAATAACCTGTATAATTACAGTTTAAATTCTGATTTTAATCCTGCTCTTGACCCGGATGGCGATCAGCTGGATTCTTCGGGAAATGTGAAATATTCCTTTGAAAATGTTATGAATCAACCCATGGAGCAAGCACCGTCCTATCATATGTTTAGTCCGAGATTGGGAGTATCCTTTCCGATTACTGAAAATACGTTGTTGCACTTCAATTACGGGCATTTTTACCAGATGCCGCCCCTTGATCGGATGTTTGAACTCAGCTATTTTCGACCTGAAAAGATCATTCAGGGAATCATGACTGAAATGGATTCTGCGGCAGCCCAGGGGCGGGAACCGAATCATTTTCCTTCCGATAACGGCGATCCGGAACGAATTGTGTTTTTGACTGCGGAACCGCTCAAACCGGAAAAGACGATTTCCTTTGAGGTGGGAATCAAACAAAATTTTAATGATGTGGCCGTTCTGGATGTGACCGCCTTTTATAAAGATGCGTTTAATAAAACCGCGGCCCGGTACGGCATTTTCGATCGGCGTATCTACGGATGGGATCCGATAAATTCACAAACGACCCCCAACCTTTTTTACGTCAGCAGCTTCCCGGGTGATTATGGAGATGCCCGGGGATTTGAAATAACGTTGAGAACATTATTTTCGCGGGTATTTACCCTGGATATAAACTATAGTTTTTCCAAATCAACAATCGGAAGAGCCAGTCCCGGGCAAATTAAGATCGATGGTGAAGGTAACTATACCTACGTATGGGATACGGATATCAACAAGCGCATCCCGGTTCAGAATTCCTACAGTCGTCCCCATACTGTCCGGACGAATATTTACCTGAGATATCCGGATGATCTGAAAATTCCATTGCTTACACCGGTATTAAAGGGAACCAGTCTCAGTATTTTACATCAGTATATCAGTGGGCAACCCTTTACGTATCAAGGACCCGATGATTCACCGGACACTTATGATAATTACCGCTATCCCGCCTTCAATAACGTGGATTTGCGATTGGTGAAAAATATTGAAATCGGTAAGAATCATATCCTCTCAGCCTATATTCGAATTACCAATGTATTTAATGCCAAGAATATGATTTCCCTGGGCAATATTTACTATAATGAAAGTGATAATATACTCAGCGATTATATCGACAATGGTACGATTCCGAAAGTGGATGAAGTTGGTTACGATATCACCGCTCAAACCTATGCACCGGCCCGCCGGATTTACTTTGGAATTAAATACAATTTTCGTTAAGGAGAGTAATCAAGATGAGCGAAATAAAGGATAGTAAAATGCCGAAATATATCAGAATAATCGCAATGATTTTGTTACTTAGTATCTCTTCACTGTATGGTCAATTGCGGCGCGCCGATTTCCTGCTTCATGACCGTGGAGAATTATGGGAAACAATGAAAGATGATGGTACGATTGGGGCACCTAATCCGACCAATCGCTATGAATTTTATCCCAGCATGGACTGGCCCGGTGGACCCAATGATTTAAAAGACAAAGACGATCAGCGTTCCTATCTTTATGCTGCCGGGTTCTGGATGGGCTGGAAAGATGCAAACGGTGTCATCGCCTTTGCTGAAAATGGTCCCATATCACCGGTTGTGGACGGGGAGTTTCAGGCATTGGTGAAAATTGAAAACTTTATTGGTTCACCGGATTATGATCCGGATTCGCCGGAAGAGTCTATCGTTGCCGAGTGGACCACACCAGAAAATGTGCATGTCAAGCGAACCAGTAAAGTCTGGAGTTTTCCCGGTTTAAATAATTGTATTATTATTGAGTACGTCGTCACAAATCAGACGTCTGCGACGATTCTGGATGCCTATGTCGGTTTTCCATACCTCATTCGCCCCAGTTATCAGGATCAAGTCGTCCATAACGGCTGGGGTGATAATGCCAGTCGTGAAGATGAGTCAGTCGCTTTTGACAGCTCCAGGGCACTTTTATACGCCTATGATAACTATATGGCAACGTATACCGAATATATGTGGGACTGGGGCAATTACTGGGATGACGCCGAGGAATTGCGCTCACCGGGCTATGCTGGTTTTGCGCTTTTGGGGGCCGATCCGGCTTCGAATAATGAGCCGCAACCGGCGGCGGTTTTTTGGGCGAGTGTCATGAGCCAATCCCAATTTTATACTCTGGATGGAGTGGCCAGCAAGCAATCGTTGTACGCTCTCTTAAATGGCACGGACAATTCCCGGCAAGCGGACCCGGATTTGCATATTACACCAATCATGTTAATGTCCTGTGGGCCGTATACCATTGCGTCATTGGATTCCGTTCGAATCACAATCGTTGAAGCCGTCAATGGTCTTCCGCTGGAAGATGTCATTGATATCCCCTATAGTGAATTTCCTACTGCACAAGAAAAACTGAGTCAGGGACTCGGAATGCTTCAGGAAACGATAGATAATGCCAAGACACTTTATGAGAATAATTACGAAATAGTAGATTTGCCTCCTCCTTCACCGGATATTGAAATTGTGCCATTACCCAGTTCACAAGCAATTACTATATCCTGGGAAAAGATTGATACTGACTGGATCGACCCAATTTCCGGGATTAATGATTTTTCTTACTATAGTGTATATCGTAGCGACCGCGCATTTATTGGTCCTTATGATAAAATTAAAAATAAAATTAGGGTTGGAAGCAGTACTGATCGAAAACGATATATTAATTCTGAAACAGATCGGTGGCAATATGATGATAGTGGTGAGGATGTTCTTCTTGGTGTTGGTTATTATTATGCTGTTACATCAGTTGATTCCGATGGTAATGAGAGTTGGTTGACAAATCGCAATACTGAAGCAGTGATGGTATCCAGCCAACCCGCTGAAAATACTCTTGATGTAATTGTATTTCCTAATCCTTTCCGTGAAGCATCTGGATTTCCTGCACTAGCAGATGCTAATTCAATTGTCTGGACAAACCTTCCGGACACCTGTGATATTCGCATCTATACCTCTTCCGGTGAACACATCCGCACTCTGAAACACAAAAACGTTGCCTCAGGCGAAGAAATTTGGGACCAATTGACCAAGGCCCGGCAGCGCACGGCTCCCGGTATCTATTTTTGGACAGTGGATTCAAAAGTCGGAACGGCTAAAGGATCATTGATCATTATTAAATAAAGGTGAGATTTATGAAAAAAATTATCATATCTCTGTCTATAATATTCCTGATCAGTCAGAATACCCTGGCACAGTTTGATTGGGGGTTTGATTTTACCAAAGCCGGTTCCGCAGGTCTGCAATTCCTGAAGATCGGTGTCGGCGGACGGGAATCCGCCATGGGAGAAGCATTTACCAGTCTGTCGGATGACGTCAATGCCGTTTTCTGGAATGTCGCCGGAATCGGGTTTGTAACGGATCCTCAGCTGACTTTTTCACACACCAACTGGTTGGTGGAAAGCACTCACGACGCCTTCGCGGTAGCCATCCCGATGAAATCCTTTGTGATTGGACTCAGTGCTATCAGTTTTAAAATCAAAGAGTTCGAAGAAACGACGGTTTTAGAACCGAACGGAACCGGCAATATGGTCGGAGCCGGGGATTATCTCGTGGGTCTTTCTCTAGCACGACGTTTTACGGATAAACTGACAATCGGTCTTCAAATTAAATATGTGCAGGAAGTGCTGGATAATCGGTCATTTGAGAACATGCTCTTTGATATCGGTACGATTTATCATACGGGATTTCGGGATTTGAAACTGGCCTTTGCATTACAGCACTTCGGTCCGGATATGGTGCTGGCAGAGCAACAATTCCGAACCCCGCTTCTGTTCCGCGTGGGGGCCAGTGATAAAATAGTTGCATCAGATTTCCATCGGCTGGTCGCTTCGATTGAATTGGTTCACCCGACGGATGCAAGCGAATGGATAAATACCGGCGTGGAATATACTTTTATGAACATACTGGCCTTACGGGGCGGCTATCAGGCCAATGATAAAGAGCAGAGATTAACGAGCGGCTTTGGAATAATGGTTCCTGAAATCGGTAAAATAAAAACAAATGTTGACTACGCTTATGGATCCTTTGGTGACATATTTGGCGCGACTCATCGGCTGACAATTAGCTTATCATTTTAACCGGGTCTTGATAATTGGGAATTTATTTAGTGAATAATCAGAATAAAAATACCGGAATTAAATACCATCGGTCCTTATTCAATATCCAGGTGATTTTCTTAATGGCAGTGGGATTATTAAACTCGCAATGTTATTTTAAAGAGGTTCGGCAACCCGTCGAAGCGCAGCCTGGCGATACTATTACAGTTCATTTAACTGTCCAGGAAGAAAGTCCCGAAACCACCAATGCTCACAAAGGACTTTTAGGAGCATTGCTGCCGGCAGACTGGTCCTATATTTCAGGTAACTATTCCAGCTCGGTTGGAAACGGGATTCTGTTTGAGTCGGCGGTCTGGAGTGACTCGGCTGATTATTATTATCCTGCCGATGAATACGGTGTAAACATGAAATGGGTCTGCATGGTGACTGATAGCGGTTTTATCTATAGCGACAAGCCATCCGCAGACATTACACTCCAACTGAAAGTCGGTACAATGGAGGGATGTTTCAAACTGGCGTATATCGCCACAAAGGCCACAACGGGATTGCTGGGAACGGGCTGGACCGCTTTTAGCTATCCCCACGCCATCGGTGTACCGGATTCAGGTCTCTGTGTAATCGAGGATCCTCCGGACCTGAACACCACACGAGCGCTGGAATGGGAAGAACTGTTTAACCGGAAAAGCGGTTGGACCGGAGCAGACGGTATCTTCAGCATTCCCTTAGACGGATCCGAGCAATACACTGAAGGAGAACCTGGAAACACGCTTTTTCTGTTTAGTGACACGTTCATCGGTTCAGTAAATGATGATGGTATTCGGGTCGGGTCGTCATTAGTGAATAATACATTGGGGTGCCTGAAGGGCAATCAACCCTTGGAAGAAGAAATGATTTTTACCTGGGGAGAAAAGGATAACGGTTCTCCGGGGGCAATATTTGTACCGGACACGCCACATTCTAGTAGCGGTAACTGGTACTGGCTGATGGATGGCATTGCCATTGGTGATACTGTCTATGTCTATGGAATGCGGCTGCGGAAACCACCGGATCCCTGGGAAATTCTGGGTGTTTCTCTAATCTCATTTTGCGTGGATGATAGCCTTAATCTGACAGACGTTAAACAGGTGGATACGCCTCTCATGGCCGAATCAACGGATGGGAAGGAAATAATTATCGGCGAGGCAATTATGCCGATGACAACAGTTTCCGGGAACCACGGCGCCGATGGTTATATCTATGTGTATGGACCGATGAGCAGTCTGGGTGTCCGGGAAATGGCCGCTACCCGCTTTTTTCCGGAAGATATCCGGGATTTTTCAAAATACCGGTTTTGGGATGGAAGCGACTGGGTGACCGATATTGCCCGGTGTGCCGGAATCACACGAAATATTTCCATGGAATTCAGTGTAACGCCCTTGGCGGATGGTCGATTTATTTGCGTATTTCAGTTAAATACTGTCAGCCGCAGCGTAGCGGTGCGATTCGGGGACAGCCCGGTTGGTCCGTTTGAGCATTATCAAACCATCTGGGATTGCCCTGAAGCGGATGATAATGCAAATATTTTTATGTATAATGCGAAAGCACATCCCCATTTGTCAAAGCCCGGCGAATTATTAATCAGCTATAATGTCAATGCGTCGGGTTGGGACGCGTTCACCTATGCTGATATCTACAGACCTCGATTTGTTGTTATGGATTTAGAGGGATCTGAAAACAATATGGACAGCCCGAAGGATATCCAACCGGCAGAATTCACACTGCAACAGAACTACCCGAATCCCTTTAATAATTCAACGACCGTTGGATACCGGATCGATCGACCGGCAAGCGTGAACCTGGCCATCTATGATCTGTCCGGACGGTTGGTCCGGGAATTTGTGCAGGACGTTGCACAAGCTGGCTATTATCATCAAATCTGGGATGCTAAGGATTACAGAGGGCAAGAAATCGCCAGTGGTATTTACTGCTATCAACTCAGGATTAATAGGGCTGACGGGAAATCCTTTCGGGAATCCCGGAAAATGGTTTACTTGAAATAGAGTCTATGAATCTGATAAAAACACTATTGAAGATTATTGGGTTTTTGACCATTGGCTTGATGGTTGTCGTCCCTTTTTTGGTTACCCGTAGTGAAAAACCGGTGACCGGCACGACCGTGATTCAGTATTGGCATAGTACCGGCCAGAAAGAACAGATCCCTTACTACCTTACTGCATTTAACAGTATAAATGATAGTATTGAGGTGAAATCGGTTGTCATTCCCTGGCAGGAACAGGAAAAGAAGGTCCTGACCGCCTTGTTGTCCGGGAATCCTCCGGATGTGATCAACCAATTTTCGCCAGTCGTGAAATGGGCGTCCCGGATGGCCTTACGCCCGCTGGATGATTTTATTAAGAGAGACGGCCTGGATTCAACTGTGTTCTTTCCGTCGCTGTGGAAGGAAATGAGATGGCAGGGCCACATCTTTGCGATTCCGGTTTATACAGCCTCCTATGCATTTTTTATCAATAAGCGACTGTTTCGGGAGGCCGGTCTTGACCCGGAAAAAATTCCTCAGACCTGGCAGGAAGTTCAGCAATATTCCCGGAAATTGACAAAATATGACAAAGACGGGTACTTTACTCAAATTGGTTTTATTCCTTTTTACCAGCAGGCCCTGATTCCGGGTCAGTCAACGTTGCCGACGCCGATTATTTTAGCCTGGCAGTTGGGTGCCGAATTTTTAATTGAAGATGGTCAAGCGTTGAATTTGAATAGTCCCGAAATGCACCGGGCATGTCGGTGGATGCTGGACTATATGGGTGATTTTGACATGGATAAATTATCGACGTTTACGGCTGGTTTTGGATATGGGGATCAGCACTGTTTTGTTTCGGAAAAAATTGCCATGATGATCCTGCCGTCCACCTTTCCGGAACATATTGAAAGTTACCATCCTGATCTAGATTATGGAATCGGGATGATTCCGAGTTTTCCGGGGTTTCCGACAACATCTTTTTCCGGATGCTGGTGGGTGGCGATTCCCCGGGGTGCTAAAAACCCCGACGAGTCCTGGGAGTTTATCAAGTTCATGTCTGATAAGGAGATCCAACTGGCTTCAGTTGAGGCGATGGAAGAAAATCTTTTCCCGGCAAATCAGCGAGCGGCCTATGATAAACGGTTTAATAAAGATCGCGAGACGAATATTTTTGTAAAACATATTGAACTGGCTCATTCTGCAGCGGTAGTGCCGATGGCCCATGATGTGTTCTGGCGGGAATTTTACAACGCGATCGAACATATCGTAAATAAGATTCAGACTATTGATGAAGCCTTGAATCAGGCAGAAAAAATGGTAAATCACGAATTACTGAAAACCCTGGAATATGATAAATATGTTCGTTCAAAAATGGATTATTAGGATAGATGAATACTGTTGATAGTCTAAAATCATTCTGGAAAAGCCCCCTTCGTCGTAATCAGGCATTGTTGGGATATTTGTTTGTTTCGCCCTGGGCGTTGGGTTTTCTCCTATTTGGGCTTTACCCGATCATCATGTCCATGTATTACAGTCTCTGTCAATACGATGTTCTTCGGATTCCGCAATTTATTGGTCTGGGAAATTACCGAGAACTGATTATGGAAGACCCCTATTTCTGGAAATCCACTTGGAATACGGTTTTTTATACATTTTTACGAACACCAATGGCGATTCTGGGGTCGTTGCTTTTAGCGGTTTTAGTAAATAACTCAGTCAGAGGTATCCGCTTTTTCCGGACAATCTATTTCATTCCATCGATCATTACCGGCGTTGTGTTGTCCTCAATCTGGCTCTGGATGCTGAATCCTCAGTACGGATTGATTAATACGCTGCTGGCTTTTTTTGGTATTCAGGGCCCTCTCTGGCTGCAGAGTCCGGAATGGTCAAAACCGTCAATCATTATGATGAGCTTGTGGTCGATTGGCGGCGGGCGTATGCTGGTGTTTCTGGCGGCGTTGCAGGGCATACCCCAGCAGATGTATGAGGTCGTCGATCTGGATGGCGGTGGCTGGTGGAATAAATTCCGGCATGTCACGATTCCCATGGTGTCACCGCTCATTTTTCTTTGGACAGTGCTGGAGATAATTTTTTCATTCCAGGTATTTACTGAAGCCTATGTCATGACCAAAGGTGGTCCTTTGAATTCAACGATGTTCTACAACTTATATCTCTATTATAAGGCCTTTGATGATTTCAGCATGGGCTACGCCAGTGCCTTAGCCTGGCTGCTGCTGGTTTTTATTCTGATCGTTACAGTTGCTCAGTTCAAAATTGGTCAGAAGTTGGTTTATTACGAAGGAGAAAAGTTATGATGCTGAAAACTCCTTCACGAAAACTGCTGAAGACAATTATCACATATTTGTTTTTATTTGCAGTCGCAACAATGCTGATATTACCGTTTTTATGGATTTTGTCAACATCATTAAAGGGTAATGAATCGATTTTTGTGATTCCGCCGAAGTGGATTCCGGAACAGTTTCACTGGGAAAATTACGCCAATGTATTCGAAAAAATGCCATTTCTAACCTATTTACGTAATTCTGTTTTTATTTCGAGCATGACAATTATCGGGACTCTACTGTCCAGCTCATTAGTAGCCTATGCTTTCGCCTGTCTGAAATGGCCAGGCCGAAATGGGGTGTTTATTTTTGTATTGGCAACGATGATGCTGCCGATGCAGGTCACCATGATTCCCTTGTTTGTGCTGTTTAAAAATCTAGGCTGGCTGAATACATTCAGACCCCTGATTGTGCCGGCGTTTTTTGGTGGTGGCGCCTTCAATATATTCCTCTTGCGACAGTTTTTTCTGACAATACCCGGCGAACTGTTTGATGCGGCCAGGATCGATGGCTGTTCCGAATGGCGAATCTACTGGAACATTGTCCTACCCCTGGCAAAACCTGCTTTGGCAACAGTGGCAATTCTGACATTTATGATGACCTGGAACGATTTCTTTGGACCGTTGATTTATTTATCTGATAAGTTGAAAGGAACGCTAGCTTTAGGTTTGGCGATGTTTATCGGCCAGCATCAGACAGAGTGGGGCATGCTGATGGCAGCGTCGGTAATGATGATGATCCCGATGATTGTACTGTTTTTCCTGTTCCAGAAATATTTTATCAAGGGTTTTATGATGAGTGGGATAAAAGGATGATGAAATTCCCAAAGCCGGGTTATGGCCTGCTGATATGTGCTTCAATGCTTTGCGGAACTGATGCCGTTGCCGATTCCCTTGGGCTCGCGGATACAGGATATATTCCGGTGTGGTTAGTGGCGGGGCCCTTTGAACAGTCATTAACCGGCTTTGGTCAGGCAGCTGATGATGATTTAATCAATGAGACCGCGATAGCACCCTATGAGGGAAAAACCGAATCAAGTAGTCTTGCTGAATCCGGTGTAGTAAGTTGGCAGGTTCAATCAATCGAAAATGATGGGTATCTGGATTTTAACACAATCATTGGTCATACCAGGCTTGGTCGAAATCCTGAAAAACTCTGGTATGCGACGGATGCCTTTGCATCGGCGAAAATATTTTGTGAAAATAAAAAAAGCGCCAAGCTGTTACTTGGCAGTAACTCACGGATGAAAATCTGGTTGAATGGTGTTCCGATTTATCAGTCCATCCGGGAACGTGGGGCAATTGCAGATCAGGATTCGATACCGGTTCAACTTCGAAAAGGTGAAAATCATATTCTTGTTCGGGTCGGTAATTCCCAGAACAATCTGGTCATCGACTGGTTTGGCGGAACGCCCTGGGGGTGGGAGTTCTTCCTGAAAATTGTGAATGCAGATCAAACTGTACCATCTGGAATTCAGGTGATAAAACCCACGAAGAATGACAGATATAACTGTGACCTTGAATCAACATTTTTCTTTAAAAAGATTGACAATCAGTTATTTCAGCGAATTGACGTTACTATCTATTCACCATTGGCTACTGACGTATCCGCTACCTTGATGTTAGAGTTTGATGGTAAGCAATACGATTTTGATTTTAATAAAATCAGCTGCGGTGAAAATCGCCGGGAAATTTACATACCCGCTCTGGAAGAAGACAAGCAAATCACCTGTACCACAACCATTGACGATCAGAAAATAAAGAAAAAGAAGATTCTGAAGCAGCAGAATCGTTATGAATTTTATGTAGTAATGACATCCCATATGGATATCGGTTATACAAACACTCAGCCGGTTGTGAAAGAACGTCATATACAGACAATGCTTGATGTATTGGACAAGTGCCGGAAGGATTCGGAATTTCATTGGATGGTGGAAACACCCTGGATATTGGATTTATTTGAAAAGACAGTTCCCAGGGCGACATTTGACGAATTTATGAGTTTTGTTTCAACAGGACAGATTGGAGTGTCACCCATATTTACGAATCCTTATACGGGATGGATCAGCAGGGAAGAGATGATTCGCGCTTTTGATAAAGCAGCTGAATATCATGCTCGTTATGGAGTTGATTTTTCCGCTGCAATGGTTAACGATTTGCCAGGTTTGTCCTGGATCATTCCTCAAATGCTGAAGAATACCGGGACTGGATTTCTGGCTTGTGGAATAAATGAGATCTATAATGATTACCGCTTACAGCGGGAATTGCCAAAAGTGTTTTACTGGGAAGGCGCTGATGATTCGCGAGTAATGACCTATATAACAAATGCCTATACTGAAGGTCGTTACCTTGGGATGGAGAAATCGCCGCAGGCCGTCGAACAATTGATTTGGAAAAAAATAAACCGTTTGAAGGCGTATGATTATCCTTATGAAAAAGTGCTGATTAATACAGTCTTTAGTGATAATGCTGGAATTCCCAATGATCAGTATAGTATGATCAACACATGGAATTCAATATACGAATATCCGAAATTCCGGTCTGCAACGCTTGGTGAGTTTGCCGCTGAATTTGAAGCACAATACTCAGACCAACTTCCGGTATTAAAAGGCGACTGGACGTCTGATTGGGATATCCTGTACCAAAGCGAACCGAAAGAGTTTATTCGCTACCGAAAAATCCAGCATGATTTGCTTTCTGTAGAAAAATTGTCAACGATTAACTGGCTCCTAGATTCATCGGTCGAACCGCAATGTTCGATGTTTCAAAACTGTTATGAATTACTGCTGAATTTCTCCGGGCATGGGTCGGGATTGGAATTCGGATTTGGCTCACCGGAAGATAATATAAGTACGATGGCTTTTCGAAAGGGATACATTGATCAGGCCGAACTTCAGGCTGAAGAATTACGACAACGCGCAGTGTATCGGTTTGCGGTGCCACATGCCAGTTTTGAGACTGAAGGAGTGATAGTTTTTAATTCCCTGTCCTGGAAATGTGACAGAGTTGTTGAATTGCACTTTCGTGAAGGTCGTGATCTGTCGTTTGACATTTATGACTTATCCACCGGAAACTCTGTTCCGCATTTTGCAGAAGGGCATAAAGTCTGGTTTATAGCTCGGGATTTACCGTCATTGGGATTTAAAAAATACCAGATGAAACCGACATTAAAAACGACCCAGGTATCCGATTCCGATCTGATCCTGACGGAAAATAGTATCGAAAACCGCTTCTATCTAATTAAATACGATATTAATAATAATCGGATCAGCGGGATAATTGATAAAAATACCCGGCGTAATCTAATAGGGAACACAGACCAGTATCATTTTGCCCAGCCGGTTCTTAAACGGGGTACTCAGCATGATGGCTTTAAATCTGTGGAACAGGGCAATGCTCGATGGGAAATTATCGACGAACGACCAGTCCGTTTGGTGTTAAGAGTGCAATACGAGAACGAACTCTTTGAGGCGACCGATTTTATTCTTTGGTCGGAAATGGAGAAAATCGATGTGGATCAATCTGTCGATCTGTCCAAATTATCGAAAACTGATATTGTGGAAGAATATGGATTGGCATTTCCCTTTGAGTTAAAAAACGCCCAGGCTATGATTGAAATTATTGGTGGGTTTTTAGACCCTGAAAAAGATCGTTTGCCAGGAATTGAACACAATGCCTACTCAATTCGGAGAACCGTGGCCTTATCGGATAAATCGTCATCCTTGATTTGGGCGTCGATGGATTGCAGGGTTGTCCGTCTTGAATATGACAATAAGCGACCGGTACTAATCTCAAATGTCGTCAATAATTTTCCGGAGCAGTGGAATCGTCGACAGGACAATTCAGGTAAACTAATTTTACGGTATAGTCTCACTCTGGCGGAAGCTGAATTTAGGGCAGGATTGTCCACTAAATTTGGATGGGAAACTCTAACAACTCCGCTGCTGCAACAAGGCTGGTTTTCTACCAGCAAGCCGACTGGAAGTTATTTCACATTTAGTAATAGTAATGTCATTTTGTATAATCTTAGAAAAACGGCTGGACAAAATACTTGGCAGATGGAATTATTAAATTGCAATCCAGTGCATGCTGAAAACGTGATTATACAGTCGGATTTTTTTAAAAACCGTGAAATTGTTTTAACAGACTGCTTAGATAATACTCACGCAATGATTCCGATTTTAAATAATAGAATCAACATAACTATTCCCGGCAATACTGTTTATTTGTTGACAGTAAAATGACAGAAGCAATTAATAGAAGAGAATGGATGTATTTAGACAATTTTGGAAATCACGAATTAAGAATGCTAACCGCAAACAAACAAAGGAGGCTGAAATGAAAACTAATGCTACTAACAAGACATTGGTATTGGCTGTTGTGGTAATCACCATTTTAATGATGGGATGTTTTACCATTCACGAAGTTGACCAACCGTCCAGTGCGACTGCTGGAGAAGAGATCGCTATTACCGTTACCTGTACAACTAACGACAAAGATGATGTCGAACGTCATATGCTCTTTGGTGTTATGGTTCCCAACGATTTTATTTTGAATACGGTAACTTACGAAGGCGATTACGAAGGTACTTGCGAACTGTTGACCACAGAAACGGTATTACGGGACACTGTGGGTCCTTACAAAGTGGCTCAGGCCTGGTATGATTCAACAGAAGCTCATTATCCAAGTGGCGATGATTTGAAATGGGTCTTTTTTCAGGGGATCGAAGCGCACAACCAACCGGTGGCATCCGATACACTCTGGTTTGATGTGTTAATTGGTATGACGGTTGGCAATACCAATGGGACCTTTAACCTTGGTTACTTGTTGACGATGGCGAATCTTGATTATACGGAAGAAGGTTACATGGATGTAAGTCTGGACAACTCCATTACAGTCACCGGCGGTACGGCTGTGGATGATGAAGTTCCAATGGTCAACGAATTCAAATTGTCCCAGAACTTTCCGAATCCATTCAACCCGACAACAAATATTCAGTTTGAAATTCCTGAAAATTCCTTTGTAACCCTGTCGGTATTTGATATGATGGGACACGAAGTGGCGAAACTGGTGGACGATTATCGCGGAGCGGGCAGTTATAATGTCACACTTGACGGATCAAATCTGGCCAGTGGTATTTATTTTTACAAATTGCAGACGGACAAATTTTCGCAGACCATGAAAATGGTACTTTCTAAGTAAGTTTGCACCTTGTGAGACAATTATGGGGGCAGGTACAATCCCGCCCCTATAATACATATGTCAGATAATACAAAAAGAAATGCGGAGTGATGAAGTCACTTAATGTAATCAATACGAAAGATTTGGGGCCACTGTTTGTTGAAAATCCCCATCGGATGATCGGGCAGGATGGGGCTTTTTCCATTCCGATGCCGAGCCAGACATTGTGGTTTTTCGGAGATACTCTGATTGGAAAAAGGATTCCCGGTGAAAGTCTCTGGTTTCCCAATGGACAACCGTTACCCCCTGAGAATATGAGCGGTAAGGGTACTATTCAGCACATGTTCTGTAACACCGGTTTACTGGTTTCCCATGATGGTGGTGTTGAGAGTGTTTTAAATGATTACCGGTACATTCTTGATGAAAACGGTAAATTGAAAACCCTGATTCCATTGCTTCAGGATAAAGATAAAGACAAAGATAGAATCTGGTGCCAGCACGGTGTCTTTACAGACGGAAAATTGTACCTATCATTTATTAAAGTGCGAATGCTTCCACACGGTTTTTTGACCGGATCAGATGATGGCAGTAAACTTTTACCGGTGAATTTTGAAATTATCGGATCTGGCCTGGTTGTGGGTGATCCTCAAACCTGGACGTTTAAACGTCTGTTGAAAGCAGACGACTATATCTGGTGGCCGAAAAATGCACCTCATTTTGGCTCATGCATTTTAAAAGATTCCAATCATAACCGCCTCTACTTTTATGGTGTGTTAATGGATTCATCCGGTGTTCAGCGTTGTTATGTCGCAAGAGTTGCAGTGAATGATATTGAGGATTATTCCAAATATGAATATCTACGCTCATCGAAGCCGGAATGGAGTAAAAATATTAACGACGCAATGAGTATTTTTTCCGATGCACCGAGCGAAGTTTCGGTTTCCTATAATCATTATCTGAAACGTTATCTGGCAGTGCATTCATTCATGACCTCCGCAAAGATTGTCGGCCGAACGGCTTTAAATCCCTGGGGACCCTGGAGTGAACCGGTTGCATTGTACACGGTGAATGTCGATGATTCAGTAAAATTACCATACAGTTGTTTGATCTATGCGGGCAAAGAGCACCCTGAATTAGCCGAAGATAATGGCAAAACGATCTATATTACGTATATTGAATTTGAAGAATATTATCCACATCTCATTCGCGTAGCATTTGAATAACCTGAATGCGGGTTTATATAAATAGAAAGTAATTAGTGAAATCAATGTCAAAAAAAATCGATTTGCCGGGCCTTGGACAGATCAGTCTGAACTCCGGGCTGATCAATATCGATCAATCCTCCGATGATTATCATCGTGTAGGGAAAATGGGCGTAAAACAGATTTTGGCAACCGGTGACCGAAAAGTTGAGTTTATTGTGTTTGAAGAACACACTTTAGCCTTTGTATTGTCCGCAATGGGATACCCGGCTTATTACCCGGTTTACCCGGTATCCATGGAAAAACCTGTTAAGGCTGTCCTGATGGACCTTGATGGAACCAGTGTCCATAGTGAAGAATTCTGGGTCTGGATTATTCAGATTAGTATTGCCAGCCTCATCGCAAATCCAAAATTCGAACTTGAGAATGCCGATATTCCCTACGTATCCGGACACAGCGTTTCCGAACATTTACAATATTGTATTGGCAAATACTGTCCTGAAAAAACGGTTGAGGATGCCCGAGCATATTACATTGAGCATACACGTCGGGAAATGAATGCGATACTTAAAGGTAACGGTCGAAAAGATGCGTTTGTGCCGACGCCGGGATTAAAGGATTTTTTATTAACGTTGAAAGCACATCGAATAAAGATTGGGCTAGTCACATCCGGACTCTATGAAAAAGCCTATCCCGAAATATTATCGGCTTTTCAGAATCTGGGCATGGGTGATCCGGCGGAATTTTATGATGCGATTATAACAGCCGGATTTCTGGTTGGAAAGGGAACACCTGGAACCTTAGGTGAGTTATCACCCAAACCTCATCCCTGGCTTTATGCCGAAGTGGCGCGGGTCGGTTTGGGGATTACCTTTGATCAACGTCAGCATGTAGTGGGAATTGAAGATAGTGGTGCCGGTGTTTCGTCTATTCGGTTGGCGGGCTTCAGCCCGATCGGATTTGCAGGTGGTAACATTGAAAAGAGTGGCACAAAGGGACTTTGCAGTCACTATTGCCATGATTTTAGTGAAATATTATCAGTGATATTATAAGTGAAAGCCAAGTGCCGGAAATTGGAGTTTTGAATATGAAACATCGTGAGCGTGCCCGGATAGTATTGGATGGCGGGATACCGGATTTTGTACCGACGTTCGAACTGGTGTTTGACGAAACGGAGCGGGATTTTCAGGGCCGAACCTGGATTGGCGGTCCGGTGGATCCCGATGTCAGCGGAATGTCCTATACTGACAAAGTAAAATATAATGCGCGACTCTATGTGGATGTGGCCAGACGGTATGATCACTCAATAATATTTATCAACCGGACAATGGGAAAACATGAAAATAAGATAGAATCCGGTGTACGTGACACAATCCGAGAAATTCGTGAAATATCCGGGGATGAATACATGTTAATGTGTCACAACGACCCAACATTCATGATACCTTTTAACAATATGGAACAATTCTGTTTTGATTTGATCGATAGACCTGAATTTATGCACGACGTAGCCAATAAAAACGTGGAAGATAGTTTTGCCCGCTGTCATGAAATGCTGGAAAATGGAGCCGATGGATTTATTTTATGTTGTGATTATTGTTTCAATGCTGGACCTTTCATCAGTCCGGCCCAATTCGAAGAATTTATTGCACCCTATTTAAAGGAGGCCGTCCAGTATTTTCGCAAAGCGGGCGCCTATGTCATTAAACATACCGATGGCAATATTATGCCAATCCTTCACTACCTGCTGGATGCCGGACCTCACGCGTTGCATTCTCTGGATCCCATGGCTGGAGTCGATATAAAAGAAATCAAAGAGAAATACGGCGATAAAATTGCACTCTGTGGGAATGTTGATTGTTCATTAATGCAAACCGGAACACCGGAACAGGTCCATAAGAGCGCGGAGTATTGCCTGACCCACGCTAAACCCGGCGGTGGGTATATTTTTTCAACATCGAACTGTGTTTTCAGAGGAATGCCGCTGGAGAGCTATGACCTGATTCAGGAAATCTGGATAAAGAATCGTAATTATTAAATTTTGAAAATTAGGATATTGTAATGGGACAGAAAAAGACAATACATGTTTTATCAAATACACACTGGGATCGCGAATGGCGCTTTCCACTCCAGGAAACCAGACTTCACCTTGTCAGGTTATTAGATAAACTTCTGGATTTGATGGAAATAAATCCGGAGTACAAATATTTTAATTTTGATTCCCAGACCATTTTTTTGGATGATTATCTTGAAATCAGACCGGAAAACCGCTCAAGGCTGGAATCTTTAATTAAGGCGGGTCGGTTAATTATCGGACCCTGGTATACATTGCCCGAAGAGTTTACCGTCAATGCTGAATCACTGGTGCGCAATCTATTGATGGGAAAACGGGTTGGTGATTCATTTGGAAAAACATCAAAAATCGGATATACGCCTACATCCTATGGACAGATATCGCAAATGGCGCAACTCTACGCGGGATTTGGAATCGACGGGATTATATTCTATCGTGGAATTCATTATACTGAAGGAACCAACGAGTATTTTCTGGAATCGCCAGATGGAACCCGTATTCTGGGAATTCGTCTGAGTCGACATGTCAGCCGGGGAGCGTTTTTCATCTATGTTGCTCGGGCTACAATGCATTCGAAGGATTTTCCGGGTTTTCGCTGGGGAGAAGAAGGATGTCTACCGTTCCACCTGAACCGGGCTGACGAAGACCACGAAGAAGAACCGCAGGTGATTCGTTCACCCTATGGCGATACCTGTAATCTTGAAAATGTCAAACCGGGCATTCAGGCCGCTATGAATGATATTCTTGAACAGGCAACTTCTGATTGTCTGGTACTTTTTGATGGAATGGACAGTGCTTATCCGAATAAACATCTTCCATTAATCCTTGAAGAGGCAAATAAGGTTAATCCCGATTGGAATTTTATTCACAGTTCGTTGCCGAATTTTCTGGCTGATTTGAACTCACAAATCCAGCCGGAAAGATTGACTGTCCTCAAGGGGGAGCGTCGCCACCCGAGCCCTGATAATATGTTTAATGCCTTTCTGAAAGAATCGTTGTCGTCAAGAGTATACATTAAAAAACGTAATGCCGAAGTTGAACGTTCGCTGATTCAATGGGCTGAACCATTTTCCGTAATGGCGGAACTTCTGGAGCAGGTAAACTATCCCGAAAATTCAATGATCAATGCCTGGAAAATGCTGTTATCTAACCATTCTCATGATGCGATTGGTGGATTGAGTCCGGACCAGATTCATAAGGACATGGAATACCGCTTCGATCAGGTGGATATCATCGGGAAATCTATTACCAAAAACGCGCTTGGCGGAATTGTATCTTGTATTGATACTTCGGATGCGGACCAGCAGGATGTAATGGTTACCGTTTTTAATCCCCTTTCTTTTGATCGAGATGATGTTCCGGAAGTCTATATCGATTTTCCTAGAGATATGGGTGTTCGGGCGTTTTCAGTTTATGATAATAATGGGAAGAAAATCGAACATCAGGTCATCTCACGGGAAGAAAGTTACCTTATACCCATTGAACCCCATGAAATACCAAGCAATTATCTGACGACAAAATGGAAAGTGGCCTTAGATGCCCAAAATATTCCGGCAGTCGGTTATAAAACATTTATTGTAAAACCGGAGGAAGGCCGCAAATCCAATTATGGCTCTCAGATCACTGCTACCAATACAATGGAAAATCAGTATCTGAGAGTGAAAATTGAATCCAACGGAACGCTAACAGTTACCGACAAGATCAGCGGTGAAAACTATCCCAATATTCTTTGGTTTGAAGATACCGGTGAATCCGGTGATCCATGGACCCATACACCACCAGTAGGTGACAGTAATTCGACGCTAAATTCGCTGGGAACGGCCGCCGAAATTAAACGAATCAGCGATGGCCCCTTACTGACATCCTTCGAAATCAAAATAAAAATGCGATTGCCATCTGAGTTGGTGCGAGCAACTAAAAAACGCAGCGATTGGGAGAAAGAACTTCCGATCAATGCAACGGTCACACTCAAACACAATGGTCCCAAATTACATATCAGAATTGATTTGGATAATACAGTCAAGGATCATCGTTTGAGGATGCTTTTCGACAGTGGTTTTCGCCCGGGGAAATCCATCGCCAGTGGGCAATTTGATGTCTTGGAGCGGGAAGTGTCATTGCCTGATACTCGCGACTGGCTGGAACCATATACCGGGACTCAGCCGAATAATGGCGGTGTCTATGTGGAAAATGGTGATCGCGGAATGGCCGTTCTGAATCTGGGATTGGCTGAATATGAAGTGCTGGATAATGAGAGTGGCAGTGTTGCCCTGACGTTATTAAGGGCCTTTGGTTATCCGAAAATGTCAGGAATTGGTCGTGAAGACCTGGTTGTCAGGGTTGGTAACGAAGGCTCACAATGTCCGGGACACCATTACTTTAACCTGGCACTCTGTTTTTATACTGGTAACTGGAATAGCGCAAATGTACAGCGTTATGAACGGGAACATAAATACCCGACACTGAGTGTTCATCATGGACGATACAAAGGCATAGGACTGGGGAAATGTGAATCATTTCTGAAATTAGAACCCGAATCATTGTATCTGACGGCTATCAAAAAAGCCGAATCCGGAGATGGTGTAATTTTTCGGTTCTATAATCCGTCCGATCTGGAAGTCACCGGAAAATTAATCTGTAAATTCCCGGTCAGAGAAGTATACATTGTTCGTTTGAATGAAGAGATTATTTCAAAAATTGAATTAATTGAACCAAATATTGTTAAATTAAAAGTCGCCAGAAAAAAAATCATGACCCTACTCGTTAAGCATAAATAAGGATAATATTTACACAATGATTCCCACTGTCAAAGATCTGGTCAGCAGTCCGATGATCCATAGTTTTAGTGATCTTTTTAATCCGCCAGGATTGACGAATTTTGTCGGTGCTATGCAGGTTAGCAGGGATATTACGGGGATTTCCAGCCTCAATTTTCCACCGTTTGGTACAGCCGATACGGTGACAGCCGGCCTTTTTCTGAATGGGCGTTACTTTCCGTCTCTGAATTGTCCGGTGACATATTACTGGCAGCCGGATAAAATTATCCGGGAAGCCGAATATCAAGGACTGTTTTTGAAATCCGAGACAGTTATGCTAACTGGGAAAAATGGAGTGATTGTTCATCTATCTGTAGAAAATCGGTCGGGAACTGTTCATGATGTAAAATTGAAGTTTGGTATTGCGGGTTCAGTTACGTTTGCCCTTGACAAATGGGCGAATTTTATGCCTCCTCATGAATCTGATAATAAAGTGACTGTTTATGAGAACCGCTCAGCCGTACTTTTCAGTGCCCGAAACAGCAAAGCGATTCAAATTCAGGGTTTAAGTAAAAAGGCTGATCGTGTTTCTCCAATTGCACTTGAAAAAATGCTTCACCTCGAAGCCGGTGACAATCAGACCGTTTATTTTATCTCCGTGATTGGCAGCGAAGAGAAAGAAATATGTCAGATTTACGATGAGGTTGCAGCTCATCCGGTCAATGAAATTCTGAAAACTGAGCGGGATTGGAATTCTGAATTACAAGCCGTATTTACACCGGGTAATAGTCGCTATTCTGGTTATTTACCGACATTGTTAACCAATGATCAGGACATTTTAAGATTATATTATATGGCTATTCTCAGTGTTATATATTTCAAGCGGGATAATCCATATTCAAAATACGGTCGGGCGTACGATACACTCGTGCCAAAATACTGGCAAACGGTGACATTTATCTGGGATTATCATCTTAGTCAAATGGTGCATGCGCTTCTGGATCCCGATGTTATGCAGAAATATTTAGAACGCTGGATGCTGATGGACACGCACCATCATTTTGGTACCGAGTATTTGACGGATGGACCAGTGGGACCCTGGTATTCGGTGAATGATTTTGCGATGCTCTCAATGTCGCGGTATTTTTTAAGTTGGAATGGCCGATATGATTGGCTGAATAAGTGTATCAGAAATCCAAAAGATCCATCGTTATCAATGAAGGTGATCGACTACTTTCGTAAGTATGCAGATAGCTGGAATTATTTTAAGAGCAAAAATGGTTTGGCCGATTACGGCGGAATAAATAATTTATTGGAATGCGTCAGTACCTATATTCATGAAGTCGCCAGTCTTAATGCCGGCAATGTTCATAATCTGCGGTTTATGGCGGATATTCTGGAAATGACGGGAAATTCAAAAAATGCCGCTGATCACCGTCGTACCGCCGAGGCACTGCTACCTGATCTGCAAAAATTATATAAGCCGGGTGGCGGATACTGGCATGCCCGTTTTCCCGATGGAAAAATGGTCGAGGTCCGGCATATCTATGACTTTATCACAATTCTGAATACTATTAGCGATGATCTAAGTGATGTTCAAAAAAGCGAGATGTATCGGTTTTTTAATGACGAACTGAAAACAAATAATTGGCTCAGGGCTATTTCGCCGTTTGATGATAATGCTATGTTCAGTGTCCGGCCTGACCATCAATGGAATGGCGCGTATCCGGCTTGGCCCGCTCAGGCGGCAACGGCATTGTACAAAATCGGGCGCGGAAAAGAGGCATTCCGCTGGTTGAAAGGTGTTGCGAAAAGCGCTAACCAGGGGCCGTTCGGCCAGGCGCATTTCGTGGAATCTGCGGTTCCTGCCGAAAACGGCGGGGCGATTAAATGTCCGCCGGAGCCGCCGTTTATGTGCGATTGGGCTGTCTCCGGTGGCGGAGCATTTGTGAATGTTATTATCGAATCGATATTCGGTGTGAATTCAACGTTGAAAACAATAAGTGCAAAACCGGATTTTCAGGAATTCGATGCCAATGCAGAACTATTAAATTTGCGCTTTCAGGGAAAACGCTATGCTGTCAATAAATCCGGAATGAGGGAGATAGGTAATGAAAAATAGTAAATTTATTAGTTACATGATGCTAATGGTTATATTTGGGAGTGGATTGATGAATTGTTCGACAGATAATGTGTCCAATAATCGTTTATTTATTGAGTTTCAGAATAAGATCAAATTCATGGAAAATCCGCTGGATAAACAAATTGCCGCCAATGAATTAATCCGGGATTGCCGAATAGGGGATTACCCGATTTTTGAAAACGATTCCACGGTTGTGCTGCTTTATCAGGGGAACGATCAGGGTATTGTTCTTAATGGTGATATGACGTGTTGGGCGGATTTTATTGCAATGGAGAATATTCCGGCCACTGATTTGTACTATAAACGTTTAGTCTTAGAACCCGATGCCCGTCTGGAATACGGCATTTCCATTACTAAAGACGGTTTTCCTTTTCCTGATCCGCTGAATCCATATAAAGTACTCAACGGTTTCGGGCCATTTTCCGAATTGGCGATGCCGAAGTACGAACGACATCCATTGTTTAAACCATTTATCTTCGGAAAGAAGAGCGATTTAAAACAGGTAATAAAACATGTCCATGAATCGGAAATTCTGGGCTATTCTCACGATGTTTTTGTCTATCTGCCGCCAGAATATTCCACTGATCAGGCCTATCCGGCGCTGTATCTGCAGGACGGTCAGGATTATATCGAATTTGCCCATATTCCAACAGTTTTGGACGGTCTGATCAATGCCGGTAAGATCAAGCCGATGATCGCAGTTTTTGTCCAACCGCCCAACCGCTTCAAACCGGAAATGCCAAACCGGACTACAGAGTACGGATTAAATGATGATTATGTGCGGTTTTTCTGTGATGAACTGGTACCATTTATAGATAAATCTTATGCGACTATTCAATTGCCTGATCAGCGGTTAGTTGCCGGGGATTCTTATGGTGGGCTAATCTCCGTTGCTATCGGGTTTAAACGATCAGACGTATTCGGTAATGCCTATGGACAATCCGGATATTACTCTTGTTTTAATGATCAGCTGATACGGGAGATTAATGCTTCAGAAAAAAGGAACGTTCGATTCTGGGTAGATGTCGGGACTTATGAGAGAGTGGTTGGTGGAAATTTTCTGCCAAAAGAAGAGACCAATTTTTTGGAAGCCGCTCGTCGTTTGAAAAAGGTTCTAGAAGGAAAAAACAACAATTTGGTTTACAAAGAATATCACGAAGGCCATACCTGGGGTAGTTGGCGGCGTCATTTAATTGATGCCCTAGAATATTATTTTACTGATTAAAGGATTCAGGAATGCGGCTCGGAATTGATTTTGGCGGAACTCATGTCAAATTTGGTATCTTCGAGGAAGATGGTCATGAAATTGCATTTCAGCAGGTGAAACTTGCTGATCTGAATCGCGGTGATCGTTTACTGGAAAACCTCGTCGAGGCTGCCCGGAATTTCATCGGAAAATATCCCGTAGAAAAAGGCGGATTGGCTGTCAAGGGGTTGGTTGATCCCCAAACCGGAATCTGGCATCGTGACATTGGTGAAGCACAATTTTTCCCTGGCCTTGATCTTTGCAGTGTCTTTAAAGAGAAACTTGGTTTTCCCTTTGCCGTCGACAATGATGCCCGGGCGTATGCCTGGGGTGAATGGTTGTTTGGTGCGGGGCGTGGCAGTAATCCTTTTGTATGTCTGACGTTGGGGACCGGCATTGGTTCGGCTTTGATAGTTGATGGCAAACCCTATATGGGCGCTGATCCCGCTGGCGGTTTGCTTGGCGGCCATATCAGTATTGACAGAAATGGCCCGGTCTGTGCCTGTGGCAGTCGTGGTTGTCTTGAATCCTATTGCTCCGCGACGGCTTTCATGCAGTGTATAATAGACGCCCATCCCGAATTGTTCGGTACTGATGAAATACTGCCCAGGTTTTTCGATGAAGTCCGCAATGGAAATATGAAATACAGTCAGACGCTGGCAATGTTTCAGAGCAATCTGGCGCTGGGTATTGTTAATATAATCCATGCCTACGGTCCCCAGGTGGTTGTTATTGGTGGTGGCGTCATGAATTCAGCAGACCTGATTCTGCCAGAACTGATTAAGGCAGTACAAAAAATGGCATGGACGTTCCCGCGGGGGAATGTTAAAATCCGATCAGATGTACTCGGAAACCGCGCTGCGGCACTGGGTATCGCGTTCCATCCAATGCATAATCATCCTAATAATAAAGAAATTCAATTATGACTAAAGATTTAAATAATGCTTTGGCTGCGCCGATTCCGTCTGACCTGACCGAGTATCCACGGGGATTGTATGACCCATTTCCAGCATTTACTGTTAAAAATGGAAAAATAGAAGGCGGCTATCTGGCTTTGGCTGAAAGAATAATCCAGCGGATCAATAGCGGTTTACGGGTATTGGCGATAGATGGATATCACGGAATAGACTGGACAAAATTTCGAGGTGAGTTGTCTCAAACACTGAAAAAAGAAGGTATAAGTCCGACATGGGTTAATATGGCTGAATGCCAGGCCGATGAAACGATGATATTCAATCGGATTGAACCATTTTTGGGTGGTGATGATCGAATTTTTGGCAGACAGTTCCCCTTCGGGATTGAGGTGTTTTTTAATGCCGGAAAGATTGCCGATCGGCGTATCCAGGCATCTATATTACGGGGTGACGAATCCGGTAAACTGACAATTTTCTATGGATTAGGTGTCGGATTGATAGAGGTCTGGGATTGTTTATGGTATATCGATATCCCGAAAGATGTCATTCAGAATAATGCCAAAGCGGGACGGACTCGCAATATTGGCGCAAGTGACTATCAAGGCTTTGAACCATTTTATAAAAGAGCCTATTTTGTGGAATGGCCGGCTCTGAACCGGCATAAAAAACAGATTGTGAATAATATTGACCTGCTAATCGACCTTCAATTACCTGAGAATCCGATGTTTATTTCAGGTGGTGAGTTCCGTGAGAATCTGAAGGATTTGGCCTGTTCTGCATTTCGGGTGCGACCGTGGTATTATTCGGGTCCCTGGGGTGGCCATTTTATGCAGGGTCATTTCGGAATTCATCAGGATAAAGTCAACCTTTCCACGTCTTTTGAAATTATTACCCCTGAAAACGGGATTATCCTCGAGAGTGATGGTAAACGGCTTGAGTTCTCTTTCGACTTCCTGATGTATCATGAGAAAGAAAAAGTACTCGGGAAACAAGCCGCCCGGCAATTTCGGTATGAGTGGCCGATTCGATTGGATTACCTTGATACAATCGATGGTGGCAATCTATCGACGCAGGTTCATCCACGGCCGAATTTTGTCCGGCGAGAATTTGGAGAAACATTTACACAGGATGAATCCTATTATATCCTTAATGCCAAACCCGGTGCAAGGGTTTATATCGGCCTTACCGATGATTGTGACCCAGATGAATTTTATAAGGCCGTTACGAAATCCGCTGAATTCGGCAGGGAAGTGGATATTGACCGATTTGTCAACAGTGAACTGTCCAAACCGCATGACATGTTTTTGATTCCCAACGGTACAATTCATGGCAGCGGTAAGGATAATTTGGTGCTAGAGATCAGCGCGACGACATATATATTTACGTTTAAAATTTATGATTGGATGCGACGTGATCTGGAGGGCAAATTCCGCCCGCTGAACATTGAACGTGCCTGGCAGAATATTCGCTTTGAGCGTCGTGGTAAATGGGTTAAGGAAAACCTAATTGCCAAACCAATTTTAATCGAAGCAAATGACCACTGGAAAAAATATTTACTCGCTGACCAGAAGGAAAACTGGTGGACGGTTGAGCGAGTTGAATTCGATGATGTTTTCCAAATGGAAACCAACGACACTGCTTTTGCTCTGAATTTGGTGGAAGGTGAAACTGTCATTATTCAAACCGCCAATGGCCGTGAATATCCGCTGGCGTGGGCAGAATCAATGATTGTTCCGGCGGCGGCGAAAAATTTCCATGTGAGGAATAAAGGTAAACGAAGTTGCAAACTATTGCTGGTCTTTATCAGGCCCGATGTGGGGATTACGAAACCACTGAATGACCCTAATGATTGAAAGATAAATCAATGCAAAGAAATCCTGGTTTTAACCGGATGATAAAGGCAGTCAGACATGCAGAGCCGGATCGCCTGCCGCTTGTGGAACTCTGGATTGATCCGGAAATTAAGGCCACGTTTATGGAGGATAATATAACCGAATACGATTGTCGAAAAAAAGGATTCGATGTTCAAAAAGACATTTACTTCTGGCAGGCTGCCGGCTATGATTATCTGCGACTGTCACCGAGGTACGAGTTTTTCCAGGGCTGGTTAAAAGATCCCAAGGCGGATTTTCAGGCTGAAACGGAGAAGTTTACGAACAGCATAGATTACGGTGATATTGATAAAGCCGGTGAAATTTTACCGGAGGGAATGAAGGTAATATTTGCACCACAGGGTGGAATTTATGAACATGCCTGGATTAACGTTGGATATGAGAAATTCATGTTGGGATTATTTGAGGACCCGGAATATATCCGCAACATTTGTGACAGTCTTGGAGCAAGTTTACTAGCGATGTATGACAAGGTTATTAGAGAGGAACATATCGGTGGGATTTGGCTTTCTGACGATATTGCATATACCGAGGCATTGATCATGTCACCGGATGTTATTCGTAAATATTTGTTTCCATGGTACGAGAAATATGCAGCCTTGGCCCATGAACATGGAAAAATGTTTTTCTTTCACTCAGATGGAAACCAGGCGCCTTTGCTGGATGATTATATCGCCATGGGATTTGATGCGATTCACCCGATTGAACCTAAAGCCTGGGATGTTGTGGAATTAAAAAAGCAAGTGAAAGGAAAATTGGCATTACTGGGCACTGTTGATATGGATTATCCGTTGGCCCGTGGAACAACGGGCGAAATCCGGGAATATGTTAAAAAGCGAATCGTGGAAATTGCACCTGGAGGAGGATTTGCCATTGGTTCCAGTAATTCCGTGGCCAAATATGTGCCGGTTGAAAATTATAAAGCTATGCTGAAAGCCGTTGAAGATTTTGGTCAGTACCCAATTAGAGTGTAGATGAGTTTAGAAAAAGATATCATTATCGCAGTTGCCGGACATGTTTGCCTGGATATTATTCCGGAGATCGGAACGAACCCGAGCGTCAATTTAATTGAACCGGGAAAATTACTGGAAATCGGATCAGCCTGTTTATCCACTGGCGGAGCGGTGTCAAATGTCGGAATTGCACTTCATAAAATTGGTATGAAAACCCGATTGCTGGGAAAAGTCGGCGACGATCTATTTGGTCAGGCTATCCTTAACCGATTCAATGAAATAGATATTGCATTGACCAAAAACATGAAACCGGTCCCGGGCGAATCCAGTTCTTATACTATCGTGGTAAATCCACCGGGAAGGGATCGCAGTTTCTGGCATCATCCCGGATGTAATAATACGTACTCATCCTGTGATATTTCGGATAATGATCTCCGTGGAATAAGCCTGTTTCATTTTGGTTATCCACCATTGATGCGACAGATGTTTGAAAATACCGGAGAAGAACTTATATCTCTATTCCAAAAAGTCAAATCTGCCGGGATTATCAGCTCCCTGGACATGGCCTATCCCGACCCGAATTCCCATGCCGGAAAAGTAGATTGGCGAAGAATTTTGGAACGGGTATTACCGTTTGTGGATATCTTTCTGCCCAGCCTGGATGAAATTCGATTCATGTTGGGATATGGTACCAGCAAAGAATTGTCCGGCGAGACATTATCAGGAATCTCGGGAGAGTTGATTGATCTTGGGGCTTGTATCGTTGGCCTGAAACTCGGTGATCAGGGATTTTATCTGAGAACGTCCGGTGACCTGCAGCGACTAGGAAAAATAGTGCCGGATGTGCACCAATGGACCAACCGGGAAATCTATTCGCCTTGTTATAAGGTCGATGTCAAAGGTGCGACCGGCTCCGGAGACGCCACCATTGCCGGATTTCTGGCATCACTTATCAAAGGAAATAATCCTGAAAATACAATCAACACGGCCATTGCTGTTGGTGCCTGCAGTGTGGAGACGATAGATGCCAGCTCTGGAATCCCAGACTGGAGTGCTCTCCAAAATAAAATAAAGACCGGGTGGGAAAAACGTCCGGTATCGGATATATTTGACGAAAAACAATGGTTTGAAAAGGATTATCTGCTTTACGGACCGGCTGATTTGAATGATAAATAAGATTCTCTGAAGGGACGAAGACGTTATGTTGGATTATAGTAGTATCGAAATGGCCAAAAACAGAGCCGCGGCAATGTTACGGAAAGCCGGGATAGCGATAGCTAAAAACGAATTCGCGAACATGGAAATTGCGGATTTTGGGCTGAACAACCTGAAATCCCTGGGACTGGAAATCATTGTGTATGAAAATAATGCGCGGTATTGCGCAAAAGAACTGGTTTTGTTTCCCAATCAGACCTGTCCGGAACATCGGCATCCGGACAGAGAGGTTATTCAGGGAAAAATGGAAACTTTTCGATGCCGCTGGGGTAAAGCATTTCTTTATATATCGGGTGAACCAACCCAATCAATTCAGGCAACCATTCCCGGAGGCAGCGAAAATTACTATACTGTTTTTCATGAAATCGAACTGAATCCCGGTGATCAGTTCACGATACCCAGTGATACATTGCACTGGTTTCAAGGCGGTCCCGATGGAGCGATAGTATCGGAATTTTCCAGCGCCAGCCATGATGAAAGTGATATCTTCACCGATCCGAATATCAAACGGGTAGGATAACAAAATGAAACTCTACGGGAAAACATGGACACGCCGTGAAATTGAACGGCATATCGGGCAGATCGATCAGATCGGTGGTATGAAACGATATATTCTTCAAGGGAGTAGTGTCAAAAACGTCGAACAAATTCAGGTTCGTACCGGTGCCGGATTATCCTACTGTGTGAATAGTACACGGGGAATGGATATTTCATTGGCTGAATTTTGCGGAACACCGTTAAGCTGGCAATCATGTAACGGAGAAATTCATCCTTCGTTCTGGAAAGCCGGGGAAATAGATTGGCTCAAGACGGCTGTCGGGGGATTATTGATGACCTGCGGTTTGAGCCAGGTTGGTTCTCCCTGTCTGGATGGCAATGAAAAATTGATGCTGCATGGTGATGCTCATCAACTGCCGGCGACCATGATGCAATGTGAAGGTGAATGGCATGGGGATGATTATTTGATGATCCTCAAAGGCCAAATCCGGCAGAGTCGGATTTTTGGAGAAAACATTACACTGACGCGCACAATCCAAAGTAAACTTGGTGAAAACCGAATCCAGATCGATGATGTTGTCCGGAACGAGGGATTCAGAAAAACGCCGCACATGCTGCTGTACCACTTCAATTTTGGGTTTCCGTTGTTAACAGACAAAACGCAGATTCACTGGCCTTCAAAAAAAGTAATAGCAAGAGATCAAGGCGTTCAAACTAAGGGCAATAATCTGTGGCAAAAACCGGAAAAAGATATTTCGGAAAAGGTCTATTATCATGAAGATTTGATATCTGAAAATAATTGGGCGGTTGCAACCATTCACCAACCGGAATTTCCGATCGGAAAATTGGAAAAATCGATCACGGTCAGGCTTTCCTGGGACACAAGAACCTTACCACGATTAGTACAGTGGAAAATGCCCGGGGAAGGAATCCATGTTTTGGGGATTGAACCGTCAAACTGTCATGTGGAAGGACGCGTGGCTGAACGGAAATGGGGAACGCTGCAATATCTGGAAGCGGGCGAGTCCCGGAATTATCATCTCATATTCGAAATAGTTGAAAATTGAAGAGTGCTTATGAATTCACATGAAAGAATAATTGCTGCAATAAATCATGAACCGGTTGACCGAATACCGATTGATTTTGGAGGACATCGCTCATCGGGAATTATGGCGATGTCATATGCTCGTCTGAAGCGATATTTAGGTATTTCTTCAGGGGATATTTACGTTTACGATATTCCCCAGCAACTGGCGATTATTGAACCTGAAATTCTTGATCTTTTCGGTGTCGATACAATTGAAATGGGGCGGGGATTTTTACTGGATGATGAGGATTGGAAGGAATGGGTACTGCCCGATGGCACTCCTTGTAAGATTCCGGAATATATCAATATTGAGGAGCGTTTTGGAGATTGGTATTTGCTGGCAAATGATGGTCGGGATTTGGCGGTCCAGAAAAAAGGTTCGCCATTTATGGAACACATTCATTTTCCCATGGAGGGAAGAGACTTTCAAACCGATAATTTCGATGATCTGGCCGAACAATTTGCCTATTCCATGTGGACAGGTGTTGCAGCTCCCGGAAGTCATTTGAAATTAGACGAACAGGGACTTCAAAAACTGACAGCTGGTGCTAAAAAATTGAGGGAATCAACCGATCGGGCGATCATTGGTCTGTTTGGCGGAAATATGTTTGAGATTCCCCAGTATCTGTTTCGGATGGATAATTATTTTATGTATATGGGACTATATTCGGAGGCGGTTGTTCGACTCTCGGAGAAACTTTTTGAATTACATTTGCGAAATCTGGAAAAATGGCTCACCGCAGTTGGTCCCTATATTGATGTAATCCTTTTTGGAGATGATTTTGGAACACAGGCTGGTCCATTCATGTCAAACGCCATGTTTCGTCAGTATTATAAACCCTATCAACAGAAATTATGGAAACGAACGAAAGAACTTGCTGACGTGAAAATAATGCTACACTCCTGTGGCGGGATCGAACCGCTGCTGGATGATTTGATTGATGTGGGTCTGGAAGCGGTGAATCCGGTCCAGATATCCTGCAATGGCATGAATCCGCAGCATCTGAAGGATAAATTCGGTGACCGTATTTGTTTCTGGGGTGGTGGCTGTGATACACGCGATATTCTGCCTCATCAATCTCCTGATGAGGTTGCAACACATGTACGAAAGCAGGTCGAGATTATGAAGCAGGGTAGCGGTTTTGTGTTTCAGCAGGTGCATAATATAATGGCGGATATTCGCCCGGAAAACATTGTTGCCCTGTTTAAGGCTGTGAATCCATAAAGAATTAATTCGTGACCAGTATTGTTATTTGAAAAAGGAAAAGAGAATTATTTAGTAACGATTTTTTGAAGCCACTTCGTTAACTGACGTTTTATTTTGTTGTTTGTAACCGGATCGCGATTGGCTTGCCAATGGCGATTCAATTCCAGGATTTCCAGACGATCGGATTCAGTGATTTTGCCGCGGACCTCCTCGTCCTGAATCCACTGTTCGAAGCTGCCGATCCAGTCCTTCAAACAACCGACATTTTCGGCAGTACGTGTAATTTTATTGACATCCATTTGCCCATAGTAAAGCCTGGACTGACCCTGATTATTCTGTTGAATATTGGCTTCAAACAGCGGATCAATTTCCAGTGAGCCAAATCCAAGTTGATCTTGTGCGATAAGTTCATTATCAACGCTGACAGCGACAATTTTACACAGGTAATGGATATAATTATGTCCCAATTGGATTTTTTGAAAAACAGATGCTTCCAGGTTGATTGGGCATTCGGCAATACCACTGGGACGTACTTTTTTTGAGTGTAGTGGTGTCAGGCCGGCAATGTCCATTTCATTAATTCCACGGGGAATTGGCAATCCGGTTAGAGTACTCTGGCGCATCAGCGCTGCCGGAATGAAACTGATAACGCATTCTGGTATTTTTTCGAGATTGTACAATCCATGACGGATTTCAAGGGTATTGCCTTCATCGGGCAGGTTAACGCAACTGAGTGAAAAGCTGAAATAGTATTCGCCGGGACGATTACCCCGGGGGAAACTGGCGCCGATGCAGGTTCCCAACGTTACTGGGGTGACATTATGATTACCGAGTTCATCGATAGTGGTTATAAAATAGGCAATTTGTGGTGGCTGAATCCACCGGTAGTTAAGCAAGGTATTCGGTTTTTCCAGATCGAAATATCTCTTTTCCATTAAAATAACTCCTGTTCTAACAACAGGAAATTAACGGAATAAAGCGTGTTATCAAAGTGTTGAAAGGAAGCAATTATCCCATGACAAAAGACTTAAATTATACAGCTTATTATATCTCCGGAACCCACTGGGACCGGGAATGGTACCGGCCATTTCAGGAATTCAGACTGCTGCTGGTGGAATTAATTGATGATCTGCTCGATTTGATGGAAAGGGACAACGGTTTTGATTATTTTCACCTGGATGGTCAGACGTGCATCCTCGAGGATTACATAGAGATACGTCCGGAAAATGAAAAACGGCTCAGAAAATTGATACAGGACGGTCGCATTTTAATAGGGCCATGGTTTACGATGCCGGACCTTTTTTGCCCGGATGAGGAATCCCTGGTTCGTAATTTTTTGTATGGTAAACGAATCAGCAAAGAGTGGGGAGTGGAACCCATGCCGGTTGCTTATACCTGTGATATGTTCGGGCATCCATCTCAAATGCCACAAATATATGCCGGTTTTGATCTCAAACACTGTGTCCTGGGACGCGGGACGAATGAGCATACGACCCCGGCATTCTTCAACTGGCAAGCACCGGATGAAAGTAGTGTATTTGTATTCAAGCTGCAAGATCACATGGGTTATGGTGCTTTCATGAAAGCGCGCGGATTTTTGGAAACCGATTTTATTGCTGACCGTGACCACGCAATACAGGAAGCCAAGAAGAGCCTAAAAGAGTATATTGAACACGAAATCTCCCGGACCAATGGCTCTGTATTGTGTTTGATTGATTCTCTGGATCATAAAAAACCGGCAAAGGACGCACCGGCATATGTGAAAATGATACATGATATTATGTCAAATGTGAATGCAAAACATTCAACCTTGCCGGAGTTTTTTAAAGAAGCCGAAAAAACCGCTCGGGAGATGCCAAGCAAAAAGGGCGAATTACGTAAACCATCAAAAAACAAAAACCCGTACTTATGGCTGATTCCGAATTGTGTTTCGGCGCGGGTTCGGACGAAACAGGCAAACGATGAATGCCAGAATTTGCTGGAACGCTGGGTGGAACCCTGGATGGCGATTGCGAATGCTGATGGTGCGAATCTGTCTGAAAATTACTTGCGGCTCGCATGGAAAAACCTGCTGCAAAACCATGCCCATGACAGTATCTGTGGCTGTTCAATTGACCAGGTTCACCGGGATATGATGTTTCGCTACGACCAATGCCGTGTGCTGGGGCGGCAATTGCGGAACAAGGCTTTTGGCTACCTGACGGCAAATTGTAGGGAACTCGGCCAAGCGGATTACGAATTTACCATTGTGATTGCCAACCCGCTTCCCCGGAAACGCAAAGAAGTCGTGGAATTTAATGTTGATCTACCATTGGATTTTCCAACGGTCTTTACTGAAGGATTCGTGGGTTCGCAGAACATTAAATCATTTACTTTACATAATGCCGACGGTACTGAAATTCCATATCAGCGGTTATCTGTAATTCCCCGAACCCAGGAGAGAACAATATTTGCGCAGGTGGACAATCAGATTGGGGATGGTGAATTTACCCGTTATCACATTGCCGCAGAAATTGAATTACCGGCCTTCGGATTTACATCATTACTGATTAAACCCTGTCCGACTCCCTATCGGTTGATGGGCAGTTTGCGATCTGGTCCGAATAGTGCCGAAAATGCCTGGCTGACGATTACCATCGAATCAAACGGGACATTGACATTATTTGATAAGACCAGCGGCGAAACCTACCGGGATTTATTGACTTTTGAGGATATCAGTGAAATCGGCAGCGGTTGGTTTCACGCATCAACGGCTAGTGATGAAGGAATTATTTCCATGGCTTCACATGCCGGGATTTCTATTTTACATGATGGTCCTGAACAGGTAACATTCAAAGTTGTGACTACGATGAATATTCCGTTTCAGTACGACTGGCTGCATGAAAAACGGTCGGATGCACGGGTTGACCTGCCTGTTACCAATTATATCACGCTTCGAAAAAACGCCAAAATCGTGGACATAAAAACCGTTGTGTATAATCAGGCGGAGGACCACTGTTTACGATTACTATTGCCGACTGACATTCCTGCAGCAACCAGTTATCTGGCTCATCATCCTTTTGATTTTGTAAAACGGAAAATCAAGTTGGCCGGCGAGACTGCCCGTTGGCAGGAGGCGGAATTGGCGGAGAAGCCTTTCCTGCACCTACAATCTGTCGGGTATGGAAACCGCGGTCTGGCATTTTTGAGCGCTGGCGGATTACATGAAGGCGGAGTACGGGACGATCAGCGGCGCTCCATGCAGATAACCCTGCTGCGGTCTTTTCGCCGAACCTTTACAACAGCCGGGGAACCTGATGGCCTTGAAAAGGGAGAAATCCATCTACGATACGCATTGATGACCTTTTCGGGAGATTTGGATAAAGTGCAAGCTATACAAACCGCTAATGAACTGCAATCTGGTATTTTGACCCGGCAATCGGGAAAAATTTCATCGGGGTATCCGAAATTGGCTGGTGATCAAAATATACCACAATCATTTATTGAACAACTGGATCAAAATCTGATCCTTTCAGCCCTCAAAAATGCCGAAGATGGAAACGGCTTGATTCTACGATTCTGGAATCCAACAAATCAATCTCAGACGGAGACGGTTCAGTTTAATAAATCGATTCATGAGGCCGGGTATTGTAAATTATCGGAAGATAACTTGCCAGGGAAGCAGCCGCGTATGCAGGGAAACCGAATTGTGATTGAAGCCGGACCGCGGAAAATTGTAACAATGCGGGTTCGGTTTCGCTAGAAAATCCGCTGAATAATTATCTGTAATAGTCCAGGATTTTGAATCGCTAGGCTGTTTTTATCCAAACAAATCCATAAGGCGGGATGAAGAGCGGATCTTGTATATTCACAGGGTTATTAGTAATAATGTCTTTCGCAATAATTAATAAATTACTATTCACTATTTCAGGAATGGAAATTTCGACCAATTCATCAGACATATTATGTATAGCCAAGACCTTTTCGCTTTTATCAATGGATGAGCGCTCAATACAGAATAATTGATTGGACAGAGTGTGGATTTTCTGAGGTGAATATGGATTAAAAGCCGGATATTGTTTTCGAATCCCGATCAGGTGCTTCATCTCGGTAAGTATTTTTGCTGCCCGGCATTGTGGTTCGGACAATTGCCGGTTAAGTTTTTTGATCTGTAGTTTTTTACGATTAATCGAGCGATTTTGCCCGGAGGCCGTGACGCCACCATGATCGCCGGAACTGGCGAATAGGGAGTGATAGTAAATTGCAGGAATGCCCTGCATGCTTAGTAAAACGGCATGTGCAGTAATGAATTTTCGGATATTCAAATCTTCCGACTGTTCTGGATTTGAAAGAATATCAAATAATGTAATATTAAGTTCATAGGCATCTTTTTGTTTATTGACGGAATTTTTACAGGAAACAAATCCGCCTCTGTCCAATGTTGTTTGAACGAGGTTTTCGATTTCAGAATCATCCAGAATACCTAAAAGTGGGCGAATGCCAATACCGTCATGAGATGCCAGAAGATTGAAGTAGGTACAACTTTCTGAATCCAGTGCGAGGGATTCAGCCCATTTTGTTAATTTCGTACCATTGCCTTTCAGAAAACTGTGAATTAACAGTCCCGGAAGGGAAAACTGATATACCAGTTGTGCTTCATTTTCTCCATTTCCAAAGTATTGAATGTTTTCGGCATGGGGCACATTGGTTTCAGTGAGTAATTCTACATTTGGATAAACAGAATTTAACACACTACGAAACAACCGTACCAGAAGGTGGACTTCAGGTAAATTCAGGCAACTAGTCCCCAATTTTTTCCAACAATGCCCAATGGCATCGAGGCGAAGTATTCGGGCAGATTTGGATGCATAGAATAGTAGAACGTCTAGTATTTTTAACAAAACAGCCGGATTTTGAAAATTAAGATCGATTTGATCAGCGCTGAAAGTCGTCCAAAGATGAACATTTTTTTCTTTTCGATTGAAGGTTGTCAGCAGAGGATGTTCCCGCGCCCGAATGATTGCTGAAAGATTGATATCTGGATCGGTTTCGATGAAAAAATCGTCATAATCTGGATTGTCCTTCAAGAATTCCTGAAACCAGATACTTTTTGAGGATAAATGATTAATTACCGCATCAATAATCAAATTATATGAACGGCCAAGGTCTTCGATATCATTCCAATTTCCCAATTTAGGATTAACGAGTCGATAGTCAATTACTGAAAATCCATCATCTGAGGAATATGGAAAAAAAGGAAGAAGATGAACAATGGATATGGTTTGCTGAAGTTGGGTTTTCAGGAAATAGTGTAATGCCTGCAGCGGGCGACAGTCTGCCGATTGAAAACTGTCTCCGTAACAGATTAAGGCAATATCGTTCTCGGTAAAAACTGATGGTGATTTTAATTCCCAGTGATAATTATCGATGAGTTCAATAATCTTACTTAACAAGGACTCGCTGTTATCTGGGCCGTACAATTGGATGAGTAGTTCCTTGATTTTCTGCACCGGAAATCCTATTTGTTCTCTAATCGTAATAGTTCTGTTGCATATCGCTTTCCAAATTTCCGCAGTGCACTGGAATTGAAATGCAGACTATCACCTTTATCGGTTAAATTATCAGCAGATACACAGGCAAAATTTGGAATGCTTTTTTCCAGTGATTTAATAATTCTGGAAATTTTTCTGCCGAATGGAAATCCGCTTTCGGCATTAATAAATGATCCAAGTTCTCCGGCAATAAATGGCAATTGTGGTGAATTTAAATCGAAGCGAATGGACTCGATCAAAAAAGTCAGATGTTTTGCGTATTGGTCAACTCGTTCTTGAATATTTGCGTCGTATTCGCCCTGATGCCAAAGGATTCCGTGAAGTGAACATGACGCTATTCGTACTGAATCAATTGCACGCTGATATAATAGCGCGCCAGGTATCCATTCGGATATTGACGTAGCTCCGACAGCACAGGGAATCAGGCCAACTGAAATATCGGGGAGGTGTTTTAACAATGTCGATGCAAAACCCATCGCCAGGCCAATTCCAGCCTCCGGGCGATCCTGATGAAGCGGCTCAACTGCTACTTGCCAATACCTATCTCTGAACATAAATATACGGTCATCACAAATTGGATCGACCTCTGACTGTTCTCCTCGTCCGGCCATATTGGATTGGCCTATTAATAAAAAACAATGCAATTTTTTTTGAAAGTCATTCATGAATATTTTGGTTTATCTATTTAAAAACATGATAATATTAAATAAGCGGTGAAATTTAAATAAAATCATTTCTATTAAATATGTTATTCTTACTAGCCAACTTTATTAGACTATTCATGTTCGTTATTGAATATTCATTTCATTTTCTGAATTTTGTTATAAATTTCCTTCATGATATGCAGATTCTTATTAACAAATGTGAACTTTACCGGAAGGAATATCTGTGAAAATTTGTTTTTTTAGCGAATCAGTTATGCTTCTTTTTATGTTAATCGTTTTTCCTATACAATTGGCGGCGATTGTGCGGTTGCCAACTGTATTTTCCGATAATATGGTAATCCAGCAAAATATTCCTTTTCAAATATGGGGCTGGGCTGCGCCAAATGAACATATTGCTGTTAAATGCAGCTGGTTAAAAACTGATTATAAGATAAGCGCTGACCCGGAGGGTAATTGGCGATTATCAATACCATCGCCGATTACGGGTGGACCTTATCAAGTATCTATAAAAGGTCAAAATGAAATTCTTATTCAGGATGTTTTTTGTGGCGAGGTATGGATCTGTTCCGGCCAATCCAATATGGAAATGGGAATGAAAATCATTTCAAACGCCGCAGAAGAAATCCGTCAAGCTAATTATCCCGGGATAAGACTTTTCGATGTAAGGAAAGCCGAAAGAGATACTCTTCTATCTGGCGTAAAAGGAAAATGGAAAATCTGTACACCCGAATCTGTTTCCGAAGGTGATTGGGAAGGATTTTCGGCGTTGGCCTATTTCTTTGGACGGCGTATCCATGAAGAACTGAGGGTTCCGGTTGGACTGATTGACATTTCCTGGGGCGCAACTCATATTGAACCGTGGATTGCACCTGAAGGGTATCTTATGGTTGAGGAAGTTTTGGATTTATATCAAAATCGATTTCAAGTAAATTCCGGAGGTGTCTGGGGTGAACCGTACCGACCATCCAGAATATATAACGCGATGGTTGCGCCACTTGGCACATTTTCGTTTCGCGGCGTTTTGTGGTATCAGGGTGAGTCAAATGTTGGCGATGGAATGCAATATTATTATAAAATGAAGGCGCTGATTGATGGTTGGAGGGAAGTCTGGAAACAAGGGGATTTTCCATTTTATTTTGTACAAATTGCGCCCTATCAAGATTATACTGAGGGCGAATTGGAAAAATTATGGGAAGCGCAAAAGAAAGCACTCGAAATTTCCAATACCGGCATGGCAAAGACCGAAGATATCGGCGACTGGAACGATATTCATCCAAAAAATAAACTGGAAGTCGGTGAGCGCCTGGCAAAAATTGCTTTAAACAATATCTATAAGTCGAAATAAACTACTTCTCAAATAATTCTGCAACTTTTGCCAATTCATCCATTATTGGAATTTGCTGAGGGCATTTGGGCTCGCAACTTCCGCAACGAATACATTGAGAAGCTCTTTCGGCATCATTTAAACCAAGCTGATAGCGAAAATTTTCGGCTGGAATATCATTATAAATATAGGCCTTATTGTAATATTCAAAGCAATTTGGAATTGATACGCCTGATGGGCAAGGCATACAATAACCGCAATTTGTACAATTGATCCGGGTTCGCTGTAAAAATAGTTCGGCCACGCGTTCTAGCAGATTGTTTTCAGCATCAGACATATCGTTGATTTTTGTCTTTTGGGCTGTCTCAATGTTTTCGTTCATCTGTTCTATCGAGGACATACCGCTAAGCACTATCGAGATCTGAGGTTGGTTCCACAAAAAGCGCAGCGCCCAGGCGGCAGGGCTGCGATTCGGTGAGTGGGATTTTAATAACTCCACGGCTTCTTGCGGAAGATCTGTTGCGAGTTTTCCACCTCGCAGCGGTTCCATTATTATGGCGCCTATTCCTTTGTTTGCCGTGTGATCCAGACCCGCCTGACCGGCCTGATGGTCGGTATCCATATAGTTGTACTGAATCTGGCAAAATTCCCAGGCGTATGAATCGATGATTTCCATAAAGGTTTTATGATCATCATGAAATGAAAAACCAATATGGTGAATCCGACCATCTTTAACGGCCTTTTCTAAAAATCCGATTACATTCAGATTCTTCAGGTGATTCCAATATCTCTTGTTCAGAGCATGTAATAGATAAAAATCGAGGTAGTCGGTTTGCAGCCGCCGAAGCTGCTCATTGAGAATCCGGTCCATATCATCGTAACTGTGAACTTCCGTTGGGGGAAGTTTAGTGGCCAGGAAAATTTTCTGGCGGAGTCTGCCATGAATAGTTTTTCCCACGAAGGATTCACTGTTGCCGCCATGATAGAACCAGGCGGTGTCAAAATAGTTGATTCCCTGTTCGATGGCATGATGCAGCAGTCGGGCAGATTGCACTTCATCTATATTGCCAGGATCCTTATTAATAACCGGAAATCGCATGCAGCCAAAGCCTAAAGCGGAGACCATTTTTCCGGTATTGCCAAATTTTCGATATTCCATTAGTTTCTCGTGTTTTTCCTTGCACCTTTATCGGCTTATAATATATATTAATTTGCATCCAAAGTCATCAAATGACTTTATGAATATGAGGCAATTTATTAATTTATTTAGCAATTCAGAAGGACTCAAAAAGCCCGGATTCTGTATTTTTACCGCAATGTTTGCCATCTCGTTGCTTGTGATGAATTGTTCATCAAACCGTCAATATACCGAATTGCAGCAAGCCTTTGCCAATCCGCCTGAGGAGTACAGACCTTGGGTCTACTGGTTCTGGAATGGCGATATTGATTCAACACAAATACGGTTCCAACTGGAAGAGATGAAGCGCAGCCATACCGTAAGTACTGTTGTCCTGCTAGCGTGGGAAGGATTGACCATAGAATTTTTATCCGATGAATGGTTTGATCAGGTCAAATACGCCTGTGATATTGCAGCAGAAGTCGGGTTGAAGATTTGTCTATATGATGAATGGTGCTGGCCTAGCGGTCATGCCGGTGGTATAATGCTGAAAAATCACCCGGAACTTCGTAGTAAGTGTTTGTCGGAAAACCGCCAGTCGATTACAGGTCCTGATCGTTTTACCACGACTGTAAATGAAGAATCGGCCTCAATATTTGCTGTGCCAATTGTGAATGGTCAGTCGGTTTATACTAAATTGACAAATCTCAGTAATCAGATAAGTTATCACAGTCTTGACTGGCAGGTTCCGGAAGGCGAGTGGGAGATTCTTTCCTATGAAGTGAAAGCCGGTGATTTTCGACCGGTCTTTTCCGAGATGTATTATGTTGATTTGCTGGATCCGAGGACAGCTGCTGAATTTATCAAAATTAACCACGCGCGCTATTATGCCAAAATGCCGGAATACTTCGGTAATGTAATTACCAGCATCATTACCGACGAGCCGGGTGTCTACCAAAACCTGAAACCCTGGGGAATCAATCCTGAGACCATTGCCTGGACGCCAGGATTTTCTGATGAGTTTCGAAAACGGAAACAGTATGATCTGGCTGATTATCTGCCAGCCCTCTGGCATAATCTTGGCGCGGAATCAATCAAAGTACGTAATGATTATTATCAGGTGGTAGCGGAATTGCTTCAGGACTCCTATTTTAAACCACTGCATGACTGGGCTGAAGACCACCAGATTCAGCTGAACATCCAGCCTGCTCACGAGGAGGAATTAAAATATTCAGCCATTATGCAGGGCGACTACTTCAGCGCCATGGAATATTCTCATATCCAGGGTGCCGATGCGGTATACCATTGGAACCCAAAAGCCATTACGCCCAAAATCGCCAGCTCGGCCGCCCGCAGTTTCGGCACTCATGACCTTTTCTGTGAAGTGTTCGGCGCTTACGGCTGGTCTACCACAATTGAGAAGATGAAAGCCGTAACCGACTGGCTGTTTGCCCGGGGTGTCAATCATCTGATGCTGAGTTCCTTTTATTTTGAAAATCAGCGGAACTGGCGGATGGAGATTGCACCGTCCCTGTTTATCGGAACCAATTATTGGCCGTTTCTGAAAACCTACACCGACTATACCTCCCGGTTGTCCTTTCTGCTTTCCGGCGGTCAGCATGTGGCTAAAATCGCAGTGCTGTATCCTGATAAATCTGCCAGGTTTTTGCTTAATCCAATTGATGAGACTGCAGTAAGTACGCTGGACAGCAATTTTCAAAAACTGTGCGAACAATTGCTTGCCTGGCAGTGGGACTATGATATTGTGAATGACGTAACGTTGCAGCAAAAGATGCGCATCAGCACAGAAAATGGGAAAGCCGTTTTAAATCTCAATCATCGGGTGGTTCAGTCAGATTATGAACTGATGATTCTGCCGTATGTTACGGTAGTAGATCAGGCGACACTGGACGTCATCAGGGAATTTTACCTGACCGGAGGAACGGTGATCGCAATCGGAAATTTGCCAATCTGGAATACTGCAGGGAAGTTTGTTTTTGAGGATACGGAGGTCATCTGGAATAGTGAATGGGCTGGCGATCCCGATAAATCAGGAAAGGCTTTTCAAATAACTGGATTATCTTGTGAATTGAATCATTTGCTACAGCTAAACCTGAAGCAGGACATTCGGCTGAATAAAGAAACGGCTGCAGTTAATTTTATTCATAAACGGAAGGCCGGGCTGGATATTTATTTTGTCACCAACAACGATTCTCTGCCAGTTACCAACGAAATTTCCTTCAGAAATACCGGCGTGCCTGAAATCTGGAATCCGGAAAACGGGCAAATCCGAACCCTGGTCGCCTATCGCCGGGAAAAGGGCTATACAATCATGCCATTGAAGCTGGACCGTTACGGTTCCCAGTGCGTTGTGTTTCACCGTGGACCTGGGCCGAATATTCATCCGATAACCGGCGATTGGCAGATTGAAAATATTTCTGTATCCCAGAAAAAAGTCGTTACTACAGCAGCTCCGCTGGCAGCAGGCCGGTCTGACCTAACCCTGGATATCGATGGGAAATACGCTTTCCAATGGCAAAATGTGATTGTGGATACGGTATACCTGGAGAACCAATGGCTGTTTAGCGCGTCGGATAGTTCCATCCGGCCGGCTATTCGCTCGGCAGGTAGTTGGACAGAGGATTATCCTGGTTTTTCGGGAATCGGAACCTATACCCAGACATTCCGAATGGATTCGGCCTGGTTTACGAATGACAACCGGTTTTTCATTCATATTGGTAACGTTGGACACAGTGTTGAAATCCGCTTAAATGAACAGTATGTGACACAGCGCTGCTGGCCGCCTTATAATGCGGCTATTACCGGCTGTTTGATTCCCGGAGACAATTTACTCAAATTACGTATTGCCAACAGCATGGCGAATGAGCGTGAAAAGGCGAATTATCCATCAGGATTACTTAGCAATGTTTTTATCACAGTTCATCCGGTCTGCGAGTTTCATTGGTAAAATGATGATAGGGGAAAAAGATGACTTTTCGTAATAAAATGATGATCTGGGTGTCGATGCTAACTGCTTCAATGGGATTGGTAAAGGCGCAATGTCCGGTCTGGCCCGAAAATTACCCGGTCCGGTTGGTTTCTGTTGAAATTGACAGCCTTTATGATCAGATGTTTCAGGCTAATGCCAGCGGCTGGCTGGGCGCAGATGCCGCCACTTCTATTGTACTGGATGGCCGGCGGACACTGTGGCTATTCGGCGATACCTTCCTGGGTGAAATAATAGAAGGTCGGCGGGTGCCGAACCGGTTTTTCATCAACAGTACTATTGCCATACAGGACAGAACCGTTCACCCTTTGCAAAGTATTCAATATTTTTGGCGGAAAGAGGAGAACAAAGACATTGCGTTTTTTCCATTTCACGAAGGAACGTCGGGGAAATTCTACTGGCCGACACATGGCCTCCGAATCGGAGATCAGTTGATTGTATTTTGTATGACATTAAACAAAGACTGGTCGGAGGGCTGGGTGGCGGGCACGGTATCTGTTGTAATCGATAATCCCGATGATGATCCGATGGAATGGAATCTGCGCTATTTTGATATGAACATTGGCAGTGATCATTTTGTTCTGCATTCGGCAGTCTGGTACGAAAAACCCTGGCTTTATTTCATAGCCCTGGATGATTTGAACGATGATCCGAAAAACCGCCGCATGATTTTAGTCCGTGCCAAAGCAACAGATGTTCTTGCCGGCGGTGGGGTGGAGACGCTGGAGTACTGGGTAAAATCTCAAAAAGGTAACATTTGGAGCAAAACGCGTAATGGAGCCATCACACTGTTTGCGCCGGGATGCACAGAAACAATGATTCAGTACGACGCTGCCTGGAAACTCAATTACTGCACCACCTATGTTCCCGAAAAACCATATATTTATCTGAGCGTAGCGCCGCAATTGACCGGCCCTTGGTCTGAACCTGTTTGCATCTATCAGAATCCTGACCATCAAACGATGACTTACGCAGCCAAATGTCATCCGGAATTGTCATCGAAACCCGGCGAACTGATTATCAGTTATGTGACGGCGCCGGTGGATGTGGACATCTCAAGTCAGGGAATGGATGTATACCGGCCGAGGTTTATCAGAGTACAACTGGCAAAATGATCGCCAAATAACAATTTTATATAAAGGAATAATATGAAAAATAAATCTCACCGGCATGTTTTGCACGTCGTATCCAATACCCACTGGGACCGGGAGTGGCGGCATCCCTTTCAGCATATGCGTATGGATCTAGTTGAAATGATGGATCGCCTGCTGGAAATCTGTGAGAGAGAAAAGGATTTCAAACATTACCATCTGGATTCCCAGACCATTTTGCTGGAAGATTATATTGAAATCCGGCCGGAAAAACGGGCTCTTCTGGAAAAACATATTAAAAGTGGAAAAATCCTTGTCGGTCCCTGGTACACGCTACCGGATTTCTTCATTGTCAGTGCGGAGGCCATTGTCCGGAACCTGCTGATGGGGCATAAAGTTGCAAAACAATTCGGGCAGGTGATGAAAGTCGGGTACACGCCCTGTTCTTATGGGCAGGTGTCACAAATGGCGCAGATATATCACGGGTTTGAGGTTGACAGCATCATATTTTACCGTGGCATAGATGCACATGGATTGAAATCATCGGAGTACCGGCTTGAAGCGGCCGACGGCACTCAAATTCTGGGTATCAAATTGCCAGTGAAATTTACACGCTTTAACTTTCGGTTTAATGTCTTCTCTGAAACAATGTACACTGGGGATAATGCTTATGATGGCAAAATTCTATTTCATAATATTACTCCGGGATCTGAGCATTCCAGCTTTAAGCTGATGCATAAAAATCAGCCACATACCTATCATCCGGACAAAGTCATTGAGGGATTCAAATATGCCAAGTCCTGGGTCAATAAGATGGCGACCACTAAGCACCTGCTGCTGATGGATGGTTTCGACGCCAGTTATCCACATCCGAATACCGGCTACATTATCCGAGACGCTAACGAGACATGGCCGCAGGATCAAGTGGTTCACTCTTCGTTTCCGGCATTTATTCAGGCTGTCAGGGAATGTGTGGATTGGGAGAAATTACCAGTTGTAAAAGGTGAGCAGCGGCATCCGGCGGTAGACACCAATGGGACCAGCATCATGCAGGGAGTCCTGGTATCTCAGGCAGCGTTTAAACGGTTGAATCATGATGCTCAGATCCTGGCAGAAAAGATTGTCGAGCCGTTGGCTGTTTTTGCCTGGATGGCGGGCGCGGAATATCCGCGGACTTTTATCGATCTGGTCTGGAAATTTATTTTATCCAACCATGGACACGACACCGTCTGCGGACCCAGTGTGGACCAGATTTATAAGGATGCAACATACCGACTGGAACAAGCCTGTCTGATTGCGGATGGAATCAGTGACCGTAGCGAATTCAGTGTGCTGGAATCCGTAACTGAACGGGATTTTTCTCAAAACTATCAAGTCATTACTGTATTCAATACGCTGCAGCAGGAACGGACCGAAGTAGTAGAAGCCTTCCTTGATATTTCCCAATCCTCTGGATCGAGGTTTTTCCGAATTGAGAATTTTCAGGGCAAATCGATACCCTATGAAATTTTGGATTATCAGAAAGTATACGGCGTTGATGAAGATGGTGACGCCGCTTACTCAGCGATTTTTGTTCACCGCTATAAAATTTCTTTCATGGCTGATTCAGTACCGTCGTTTGGATTCAAATGCTTTAAGGTGGTAACGGCCGATAAAGCCGAGCCGATAAGTGAGAGTCTAGTCGCTACCGCAGCTCATTCAATGGAAAACGAATTTTTAAAAGTTACCATAAATTCTGACGGATCTCTGAATATTCTCAACAAAACAACCGGCCGGCTGTATACCCGGCAGAATACTTTTGAAGATGGGGGCGATGCCGGCACACCCTGGTATTATATTCGTCCTGAAAATGACCGGACTTGCCAGACTCAAGATATCGTTGCCGATAAAATAGACCTGGTTGAAAATACTACCCTAGCAGCGACTTGTCGTATAACACAGACATTATCGGTTCCGGTGTCCCTAACGGTTAATAAAAAAAGGCGTCGGAAAAAGGAACGGACAATTGAAATTGTATCCGATGTCCGTTTGACGCTCAATTCCAAGTGGGTATCAATTCACACAGAAGTCGATACATCCGCCGAAGATCATCGCTTAAGAGTGGCCTTTCCGACACAATTAAAAGTCGAAAAATCGTGGTCGGAGAGTCAGTTTGATGCAGTTGCCCGGCCGGTGGATTTTGCCGTGGATTCCAGTAAGTGGATTGACAAGGAACTTGGAATCCAGCCACAGCAGAACTGGGTCGATCTGTTCGATGGTAAAGAGGGATTGGCCATTCTGAATAAGGGTTTGCGTGATTATGAAATTTCCCAGGACGACGATCGCTCAATCGCGATTACACTGTTGCATGGTGTGCGCTATCCGCGGATTGCAGGCGGGGCGAATCCCTGGGCCGATGATCCTTATATCCTGAGCAGCCAGAGCAAAGGGAAGTTTGAATACGATTATGCCATTTACCCACATTCCGGAAACTGGCAGAAGACAAAATTGTATTTCGCCTCAAGAGAATTCAACGTTCCACTTCGGCTAATTCAAATAACCACCGGTATCAATGTCCACGAGCCGGAGATGTCTTTTTTCAGAGTTCATCCTGAGACATTAATTCTCAGTGCGCTGAAAATTGCCGAAAAACAGGATACAGTGATTTTACGGGTTTTTAATCCGATATCAGAACCAATAGCCGGAAGGATTGAATGCATGCGGCAAATCGCGAATGCCTGGCAAGTGAATCTGGAGGAAAATAGGTTGGCGGAATTAGTAATTTTAGATAAAACCTGGATTGAAATTAAAATTAATGCTAAGAAAATAGTAACTATTGAACTAGAACTGAAATAAATTCTGATTCACTGATTTAACTTCGGAACTGGTTAGCATGCAGGCTATAAGCCTAGGGACTAGCATATTCAATTCCATATACGCGATACTCCTGACACCCTATGACGCAAAATGAGCACCTGGGGTTGAATTTTGAAGAATGTTATTTTGGGAGTGGATATTTTAATTTCTCGTCGAGAAACATTTAAGTACCCCGAGCAGGACTCGAACCTGCAACCCTCTGCTTAGAAGGCAGATGCTCTATCCTTTGAGCTATCGGGGCATTTCATTACTGGGGAAACTTACTGGGGAAACTACTCGAAATCAGACAGGATGGCAGAGTATAAATCTGATCCAAATCAGCTCGTAAACTGCTTCATCAAATGCCGAACCGCATGCAATTAATCCTAAAACTACAGGCCCAATATCCAGATATTGTTACGGTGAATTCATACTGTGTATTTATTGCAAGGACTTTCTACACAATCTGTGTACTTATTACAGGGAGTTACTTCAATGTGTCGACGCAATCGACATATCAGTTAAACGTGTCGATAAATCGTCAAATAATCGACATGTTCAGATTAATCCACCCACTCACGACACAGTACTTCAGCCTGTTCTAGCACAGTCTGGGTTGCTTTTTCCTGCTTATCCGGTGGATAGCCATATTTGCGGAGAATCCGTTTGACAATCACCCGAATCTGGGCACGGGCATTGTCCCGCATCGTCCAATCCACGGATACGCTTCGTTTTACTGCTTTCACCAATTCCTGAGCCAGAAACTTCAATGTCTCGTCACCCATGACTTTTACAGCGCTGTCATTGACCTCAAGGGCATCGTAAAACGCCACTTCATCATCGGTCAGGCCGAGCTGTTCACCGCGCTGATGGGCTTCCCGCATCTCTTTGGCCAGATTGATCAGTTCGTCAATCACTTCAGCCGCTTCAATCGCCCGGAGTTGGTACTTCTTGATCGATTCTTCCAGCATTTCAG
>CAZAKB010000001.1:59420-69197 GCA_964485475.1 uncultured bacterium | reverse complement strand
TTATTATACCGATATCGAATTTGTTTTAACCTTTTTTTAATAAACTCATTTTTAAAATACTTAGCAAAATCTTTCACAATTGGATTCAGAAAATATTGTTCGTGTTGTACATGATACAAATTAAAACAATAAGGTTTCCAGAACCCATTCAGAAATGCAGGCAATCCTCCCACTGTCGAGGGAAAATACAAATTCTTCAACTTTCTATTTAATGGTTTGTAAATTTTTTCAGCAATCCAATATATTGATTCGCCAAACGGATAATAGCTTAGTATTTCATTATCGTCGTTTTGATAATAATAAAATCCAGTTCTTATGGTAAATAGTCGGTATGGCCATAAATATACTGAGGCCACACTTCCACATGAATCAAGACAAATTACAAAGATAATTGACTTTTGAAAATTTGTTACAGTACCGCCCACTCTCCAGATAAATACTTTTTCTCCAATTATCTGATTTAATTTATTTCTGATACTAAAATGGCTACTGATTTTTTCCAATTCTTCAATTATTTTAGGGTTTAATTTCTTGCCAGCTTCATACCTTTTTAATAAGATAGTTGCACGTTCTTCTCTTCTTGAGATATCTTCCGATAATAATATTTTATGGATTGATCCTTCTGAAATACTTATACCAATTCTTAGCCAATTCTTTAACAATGTTTTTACCACCTTGATTTGGGTATAACATTGCTTCAGAGATTATTTTTCTTTTTATCTGATCAGTAATTTTTTTCTGCTCACCCCATTCAATCCGGATTTTTTGTATTTTTCACTAATTCTTTAGATCTGAGTCCTGGAAAATCCTGTCAATTATACTACAGTCGTAACTGGTTTTCCCTGTTTAAGAACAAGATTAACTACTTCTTTTCTTCTTTGGTACCGACTATGCATATTTTCTTTGAAAGTGTAACATTTTGTTTTGATTTATGAGGCAAATATTTAGTCTCTAATAATAATTTTCATGTTTCTATCAGAGCTTGAAGAATTCTCAAACCGCAGAAAATATTTCCAGATTGAAACACAGAAGATGCCGAAAACCGGATACTGACGGGATACGATTTGTTTTTCTCGACGGAGGACAGGGTTCTGAAAATCCCTCGTAGAATTTCTACGTGCCGGTTCAAGTCCGGCCTTCGGCACTCCTCTTTACCCGTCGACAACGGCGGGTATTTTTGTTTTAAATGAATCCCTCTATTCGTAGTATCGTACTGACCTAAGTCCAGCCCTTGATATAACAAATAACCTTTAATCAGAAAACGGCTGAGAATTTCCAAGTTTGAATAAAATCTAATTTAGCGGTTTATATCTTATGTTAAAAAGTGTACATTTCTTCCATACTCCAGGTACGCCTCCATTAATGCAATTATGTTTTCTATTGGAGTATCCGACTGGAGATTGTGAGACGTGCAAAAGATGTAACCTCCCTCTGACCTGACGTTATCAGCAAGAGTTTTAACGTCATGACGAATATCTTCAGGAGAACCATAGGGCATCGTTTTCTGAATAGAGATTCCACCTTGGAAACAAATATTTTCACCAAATTTCTCTTTCAAACAAGATAATGACATTCCTCTTGCTTCGGGTTGAATCGATTGTAATATATCAAGTCCACTGTCTATCATTTCAGGAATTAGTTCAATTACTGAACCACAGGTATGATGCATTGCTATAGTTTTGTAGCACTTTATCAGGTTGATATAGTCATTGAAACCTGGTTTAATAAATTTTTTCCACATATCAACACTAATAAGAAGACCATTTTGTGCACCAAAATCATCACCAGTTAATACAATATCAATTTTACCTTTTGCTGCAATCAGAATTCGTTCCAGATAGGCGAGATAGAATTCTTTTATTTTCCGGAATATTGTGGATGCAATTTCAGGATTGATCGCAAGATCAATAAAAATATTCTCAGTCCCTCGAATATACATTGCCGGCTTCAACTGAGCAATCCGGTTTAATCGATCTCCCATAAACACAACGACTCTATTTTTTTTTAGGATTTTATCGCATTGCTCTTCAATGACAGAATAATCAAACATATCCGGACTTGGCCAATGATTATAAGATTCAATATCGTCTACTGATTCAGCATTCTCTAAGGGCGCGTGAAGCACTTCACTATAAGATTCAGATTTGCCAGTGTAATTTGTAGAAACGTCACTACGTTTCACTCCCCATATATCTGTTCCTTCATCTAAAGATGGACCAATATATCGCGGTCCATCGATATAGCGAAGATCAACATCATATTTATCAAGGAACTCACTATATGTTAATCCAAGATTGTTTTCGATATTCCTGATGACTGTTGATGTCGCCCAAAAATCCATTGGAATTCTGTCCGCCGGTTGATGTTTTAATGATATAAATGTTCGTTCACGGGAGTTCAATATCAGAATACCTCAGAATTCGCCTTAATATAATCCAACAAAATATCAACCTGTGTAAATGCCAACGCCGTATATGTATCAGCTGCGCCGTAATAAATCGCAATCCGTCCTGTTTTTGGATCGAAGAGATTTGCACACGGAAATACAACATTGGGTACAAAACCAATTGTTTCATAATCCTTTTCCGGTGTCAGTAAATAATCCCTTGTACGATATAAAACCTTACTTGGTTCATCAATATCAAGAATCACCGCTCCAAAACTATAGACAAAACCATTACATGTGTTTGATACACCATGATAGAATAAAAGCCAACCTTCAGTCGTTTCAATTGGAATCGGACCAGCACCGATCTTTGTTCCCTGCCACCAGCCCTGACCACCTTTGCTCATTACGTGCTTATGATTCCCCCAGTAAATCATATCCGGACTTTCACTCAGAAATACATCACCAAAGGGTGTATGTCCGCTATCGCTTGGACGGCTTAAAAGAAGGTATTTTTCATTCACTTTTCGTGGAAAAAGAACACCATTTCGGTTAAACGGCATCAGCGGGTTGGGCATTCGGACAAAGGTTATAAAATCCTTTGTATAACCTAAGCCTATGGACGCGCCATGAAGATCATCACACCAAACGATATAATAAGTGTCTTCTAATTTTACAAAACGAGGATCATAACCATAACTAAGCGGAGCCGGCTTACCGCTTTCATCAACCCAATTAATCGGATCTGGTCCGATTGTCCAGTTCAGTGCATCTTTACTGGTTCCAAAAAACAGGGTTGCCCGGCCATTGCGCTGATCTCCCCGAAAAACGCCAATGAATTCGCCGTTATACGATAGTACAGCACTATTAAATATTCTGGCCGCCTTTGGAATTGGATTCCAGCCGATAAGCGGATTTTTGCTATATCGCCAAACTACTTCATTCAGACCATGAGGTTTTTCTTCCCACGGAATGTTTGGTAACGCTTCACCTATTATTGTTGTATTCATTCTGATCCCTTTATTTTCTTATGCAGATAGCGCTTCTTCACTATTTTTCCGGCGTTCAGCAAGTTCAACTCCCATTTCAGCTACACGGTTATCGCTTAACGGATATAACAATGACAAAACAACCGATACAATTCCAAAACCAGCCGGTATTAAACTAAATAACAATAATAAACCACGCAAGCTCTCCGGCGTTTGTGTCTGATTTGCTGCAAAACCAAGTTGAGACATTAATTGTAACGCCACAAATGCACCAAAAGCCCAACCAATTTTTTGGGACATTGTTGATGCTGAAAATACTAACCCTGTCGCCCGACTGCCATTTTTCCATTCCGCATAGTCCGCAGTATCCGCATACATCGCCCAGAGTAACACACTCAGAGGTCCGCCTGTCATTGAACCAAAAATCTGGAATAGAAAAATCAAACCCAATTGTTCGGCTGTGAAGAAATAAAATGAAGCAGTACTAACGATAGCGATAACAAATATTATAACAAACGCCCGCTTTTTCCCAACTTTTCGTGCAAACCAATTAACCAGTAACACACCGATAAATGACGAAATTTGCCCGATAGTGTTAAACAATGATGTAATCGTTTCAAAGTCCCAGGTTTTTTGATTTATAAATGGCAATTTAATATCCTGAGTACCGATAACATATTTAAAGTAATGAACGGTAACACTACTTCGAACAGCGACAAACAGAATAAATGTCATCGTCGTTGCCAACAGAATTAACCACGGTTTGTTTGTCACTAATTCTTTTATATCTTTTTTAATCGACGTTTTCTGCCCTTTCGGTGGTTGAACCCGTTCTTTCGTTCCTCTAAAAGCAATTAGGAAGAACAAAACAGCCGCGATACCATAGATAACAAATGTCAATTGCCATCCTCTTCCCGCATTCCCATGTCCAAGACCTTTAGTCATAGGAAGTAATGTTGCTGAAACAATAATTCCAGCAGCAAATGCAAACAGGAACTTCACCGATGAAACGGTGGTTCGCTCGTTTGAATCTGCTGAAATAACACCTAACAACGCCGTGTAAGGGATATTAATTGCTGTATAGAGCATCATAATCAGGATAAATGTCGAATACGCCCAGATCATTTTCCCGGCAAGTCCAAAATTCGGAACCGTGAAGGTCAGTACTCCGGCAATTGCAAAGGGAACACACATCCAGAGCAGATAGGGTCTGAATTTACCCCACTTTGTTACAGTCCGATCAGCGATTATTCCCATCAATGGGTCATTGACACCATCCCAGATTCGGCTGACCAGAAACATCGTTCCAGCTGCCGCAGCCGGTATCATAAACACATCCGTATAGAAATAAGTAAAGTATAGCATAAATGTTTGCCAATACAGTACTGATGCAAGATCACCGAAGCCATAAGAGATTTTCTCTTTTATCGATAATTTCTGTGTGTCAGTATTCATTACCCTGATTCCCTTCATTGTTGCATGCATTTCTTTAAAATCTTATTATATTTCTTATTTCAATGTTTGATTTAATCGCTGTTTCGTCAATATTCGCCAATCATCACCTTCTTTACCACCGAATTTCTCATGCCAGACAGCCCGGCGGCTATCGCCTTCCGGTCCCCAGGCATAAGCCGGTGGCGCAATCGGATTATGAGATCGATTCTTCGCGCCATCGGGCAAGGCATCCTTCCAACCGGCGTGTAGCTGTTTTGATAATTTAGTCAGTAACGATTGATCAACTTTATCCACAATATTAACCGTTTCACCGGGATCAACAGCCAAATCATAAAGTTCTCTGGCAATCATGATTCCTGATGCATCATTCCGCCATTCCGTATAACGATAACGTGTTGTCCGCATCGAATAGCCATATTCTTCCGTGACCATACTGCGGGACTGGACACTAAATGTCGCTTTTTTCCATTTCCGGTCAGGTTTTTCTAATAATGGTTCAAAACTGATGCCTTCCAGGTAATCCGGCACTTTTAGATCTGCTAATTCCAGTAATGTCGGGTAAATGTCCACGTATTCCACAAAAGATTTACACCTTTGTCCCCTATTCTCTAATCCGGGAACAGAAACGATCAATGGTACACGTAGAGATGACTCAAACAGTGTGGTTTTTCCCCAATGATTTTGTTCACCGAGATGAAATCCGTGATCTGATAGAAACAAAACAACCGTATCGTTCCGAAGATTCAATTTATCCAGTTCATTAAGCACTTTCCCCACCTGGGCATCCATAAAACTCACACAGGCAAAATAGGCATGCCGGATCAGTCGCGCATAATCATCGGAAAAAAGGCGATCGGAATCAGAATGTTCCCATTGATATTGTTTTAGATTATAGCGATCAATGGCAATCGCCGGGCAATTTTCCGGGCGATATTTATTATCTGCCAGTGGAATCTCATCCCGCTTATAAAAATCCCAGTACTTCTTCGGCGCTGCCAGTGGTAAATGTGGTTTCAGGAATCCAACTGACAGAAAAAACGGTTGATCAGTCTGTTTTTGTTTTCTTAATTCATTAATAACCGCTTTGGCGGTCTGAGCATCGGGATATGTGTCTTCCAATACTTCGCCCATTTCATATGGTGGTACAGCAGCACCGCCTTTTTCCTTTTTCAATGCAATATTTTCCAGCATCATATAAGGACCATTATTCGGTTTAAAAGGCGCTGACGATAAATTATTATCAACACCATGTTGAATTTTTCCAAAGTCTCTGATATAGTAGCCATTCTTTTGAAAACGTTCCGCAAGAGTACCATATTTCGGTAATATCTCTTCAACGAAATAATAGCTGTACGGATAATCGACCCCTGTAGATTGTGGATATAATCCTGTAAGCAGACTCGCTCTTGAGGCAGCACAAACAGCCTGCTGAACATAGGCCTGCTCGAATTTAATCCCTTCCGATGCAAGTCGGTCAATGTTCGGTGTGCGCATATAGGATTTTCCATAGCATCCCAACTGCATATTCAAATCCTCGACGATAAATAACAGAACATTCGGCCGTTTAAATAATTTGGATGCACATCGATTCAAACCGGAAACCAGCGGCAATATTGTGGCGACTCCAAGTCCTTTGGCTGTTTTTGATAAGAACTCTCTACGCTCCATACAACCTCAGATCGTTAACGATTTTTCATCTTTTGTGCATATTCACGTATCACACTCAACGTGCTGTCATCACAATCAAATATTGAATTCCTCCCCTGGGGTTCCTGGGGAGGATCACCGGTAAAGGGATCCCCGGATTGCCATTGTGCTAAAACAGGATCATGCGGTCTTCCTTCACCAGCCCAGCTCCAGAAATTACTCCCAACTAAAGGTCCGCCTTTTTCGGAATTAGTATAAATTGCTTCAAATATCTTTCGAAAATAGCGATCACGATAAATTGTTGTCATAGCCGGATTAAATGAATGATCATCCCTTGGAATTCCAAACTCTTCCAGTACCAGCGGTTTATTTAACTTCTGCGCCATATCAACATGTTGTTGGACGTATTCCAGGGCTTTTTGTTCGGCGTCAGGATAGGTTTCAACCGCATTCAACGGATCGAACCAACTCCAGTTCAACACCCAGAGATGAACTGTCATATAATCGATATTTTCAAATTGATTGATTCTTTCACAAAGTTCCTGCGACCAGATAGTTCCGCCGAGTCCTTCATTTCCGGTTGAAACCAGATGATTCGGATCAATCGATTTAATAAACCTTGCCGTTGAATCAATCCATTGTGCAAAACAATCGAAATTATCAATTCCCCAATCCCCGGCACCTGGACGTGGTTCATTCGCTAACTGCCAAGCCATGATCGTCGGATCATCACGATATTTCCGATTGGTATATCGATTTGTCCGATCAACCAGCATGCGAATATAGTTACGATAATAAGCGTTTGCTCCCTTATGGCTGTAAAACCGGGCACTGAATTTCATAAAATCATCCCAGGAATACTGCTCCATGAATGGATTTGGCACTTGCTCATTCTCAATCCAGGAAATGTATTGTGCCATTCCGCCTGACCAAACCCAGTAATTATTCAGAAAAATAACAGCAACCATTCCCCGTTTGCCCATCTCGGCCAATAAAAAATCCAGCCCGTCGAGTACTCTTTCATCATACTTACCCAATTCCGGCTGGCTTGGAGGATCAATAGTATTGAATTTTGAAAATCCTTCAGACGCTCCTAAAATTCGTAAATTGTTTATTCCAAGCGCAGTCAACTGGTCCAATTCTCTCACCAAACGATCTCTGTCACCACTCGGTCCAAATATAGCCAGATTGGCACCATACCATAAATTCGCACCTAAGAAACGATACGATTTTCCATCAATTACAAATCTGGTTCCTTGTACTTTCACAAACGCGCTAGTGTCAGATGGTTTTGGAGAACAGGTCATTAATAGTGAGGTAATTAAAAAAATGGAAATTACATATCGGGATGTCATCCGCAGAAGATTCCTTATCATTATCCTTATCGATTTGTCGGATTGTTGATAAACATATTATCAAGATTGTCCAAAAACACCGTAAAACTATCGTTATAAAATTCGATAAAATCCGGGACTGACGAATGACCGGGATAAGGTGCAAAATGATGTTGTTCACTTTCATTGCGCCAGACTGAAGCGTAAACGATTTTTCGAGATGTTTTATCATTTTTCACCGGATTTAGCAAACAATGTGTGAACCACTTTTCGATCAGTAATTGCGATGTATTCCACCCCTTTCGATCACCTACTTCGGTAATGGCAGCAACTTTATTACGTTCTTCAGCATATTCGACAATATGCACAACGCGCTGTTTAAATCGATCAATATCCTGGGCATCGCCACTCCCAAAATAATAATCCATTCCCAGGATATCTACAAAATCATCCCCGGGATAATCAATCAGGTAATCTGCTTTTTGTTCATATTGATTTCCGTCCGGTGAAAAGGCATAGATAAAATTATGAACACCCAGCGAATCCCGTAAATATTCAACCGTAAACTGCCAGAATTCAATGAATTCCTGCTCCATTCGATAAGTTTTCCCCCACCAAAACCAGTTACCATTTTGTTCGTGGTAAGGTCGGAAAATAATTGGCACTGATTCCCCGGATTCACCGCGTAATGTTTTTACAAAAAGAGCAATATTCTTCAATTTAGTTTTGTAATACTCATGGTATTTTCCACCAGGAAGCATTTGGGGAATCGGTTTATATTTTATTGATTGTGAAGAGAATTCCGTCTGCACAGGATCGTATTGATGCCAGCATATCGAGGTAATCCCCCCCTGATTATGAGCATCCAATATCCGGTCCCGAAAACTTACACATTTTTTTTTATTACCCTTGAAAATCGTGTACATATCCCAGCTGAAAAGCGCCGGCAGCGAACCACAAACATCTTTAACATCAGATCGTTTGTCATCACCTTCCCAACCGACTCCATACCCGGTGGCGTCATGCATCCCAAAAAGCATTTCATCCGGTGCAATCCTCTTCAGATTTTCATATAAATAACGGGTTTCCTTGGTTGCATATTGATCAGTTAGACCATTTCTCTGTGAAATAACTGTTGACTCAAATCTCATACAGTCATCACTCAATTGAGCTGTCGCTTCGTATTGCCGTTTTGATGTACTATTGGTTGAAAGCCTGGCTTTTCTAATTGCCTCCCGCAATAAAATCCTATTTTCAGCCGAATATTGTCCCTCATTATTACCTATCTCAGAATTGTTATATAAGTTCTCTGCATCTTGAATCACCTGTTCCAGTCTGACAATATTCAGAGGTTTTAGATGAATAACCGGTTTTTTATTGATCTCCTGACAATTTGCCAGAAATAATAACGTGATAGTTAGCAGGATAAGTTTTTTTCTCATTTTTTTAAACGTTACTTATCAAGGCTCCAGGATGAATTGAAAAAGCCTTTTTTCTCAACTTTTTTTCCTGAATAAATCAGAAAATCATCAACCGTTTCTTTGAAAATATCGATATTGTCAAAGTTATCAGGAAAGAGATCAATTCGTATATATCGGTCAGGATTTTGGGGATTCGGATAGATCATCCGTAAACCCGTCGTTTTTCGTGAATATTTAGTATCCATAATTAATTTCTTCTGTGAAATTTTCAACGGTAATTGATCCTGAATTTCCTTAAGATACTCGTTCTCTTCAGAACCGCCCAGTAAATGTAAATTGTATTTTAAAATAAATTGATCATTCAAGTCCTGATCTGAGATTAAGAATGGAGCCATGTCATATTCTGAATAGTATTTCTGAAGTTGTTGTCCGATTTCCTTTAACTTTGCTCCGCCATCCTTTCCCATAGTTCCGTAAACAAGGATAAACGGCTTCATCTCTGCATCCAGCCATGGCCCTTCCAAACCTTTGTGTTTATACAATCC
>CAZAKB010000001.1:0-59320 GCA_964485475.1 uncultured bacterium | reverse complement strand
GCTTCATCTCTGCATCCAGCCATGGCCCTTCCAAACCTTTGTGTTTATACAATCCGGATACTGATTTTTCCCCTATTTGCCAGATGTTATTGTCATTAAGAAAAAAGGATGTCCAGCCCGATTTATTGGCGACCGTCAGTTCTTTTCCGTCAATATTTATCTGTAATTTATCACCCTGAATCGGCAGATCACCAATTTTGAACTCATCAATATTTTTGGTCTTTACCTGGATCATGTTCTCATCAGAAATAAAGGCTTTTATTACGGCAAAATCATTCCAAGTTCTTTTGGATGTAATTTCCATCCAATAGGCTTTGCCATGTTTCAGATAAAAACATTTTTTAACGATAGTATCGGGATACGCATCAAGACTATATTTTATTAACCAGGGTATGCGTTCTTTGTCGGCCCGAGCATTTTTCCAGGAATCATGTTTCACTCCCGGAAATTCCGTATAAATATAATCATAGTGCAAGGAATCCAACTGTTGAACCATAACTCGTGATTCTTCCACGGGAACCACGGGGTCCGTATCGCCATGATAGAATCTGACCGGCAGATGCAGAGCATTTACAACATAAGAGGACGGATTAACAGTCTGGCTATAGAAGTCTTTTCCGGTAATCGTTCGTCCGCATATCGGACTAATAGCCGCAAATTGATCAGTATAGTTCAGTCCGTAATACCAACTTCCGAAACCACCCATTGAGGCCCCCATCAGAAAAATGCGGGAATTATCAATGGGATAATTTTGTCGAATTTCAGCAATCACTCTCAAAACATCCGCTTCACCGGCTCCCTGGTAATAGCAATTCCGGCGACCGTAGATCGCGACTTTAAATACATTCATCGCATCCAAACCCGGGTCTTCATCCGCCCAAAGCAGATTGCGGTATTTCTGAATTGGATCTTCTTTGCCATGAAGATAAATCAACAGGCCATACTGTTTATTTTCATCGTATTGATTGGGAATCATTAAATCAAAAGGCTGGAATGTGGAATCAATTTCCGATAAATAACCAATTTTTATTCGACCTCGCTTTTCATGAAAATAGTCTTTTCCTTCACGGACCCAATTAATCAATTCAGCCAATTCTTTTTCAGTTCGTTTTATATCGTTTGCATTATCGGCCGGATTTTCACTAGCCCGCTCAAGGTTTTCCAATTGCAGATAAAAAGTAGCTGATAATCTATCTCCCGACTTCGGCGATATTTTCAATTCATCACTAATAATTTGCCGGTAGTTTTCTATCCGGTTCTGTAAGGCCTCAAGCGCTTCCGGGCCCTGCATCTGTTTTTCTGCCAGGTTTTTGTTCTGAGGTAAAAACGGAATAAAGGGAACATTGCAATCTTTATAGGTCTCATAACTCCAGTCATCAGATGAATTAACCCGAATTACAGCCGTACCAACTTCAATCATTGGTAAGTTTTCAACAATCTTGTTTTTATTCTCTTTCAGCCAATTCACCGATTGTTTCAGGTATTTTTCCATATAAGCGCTACGGGCATAGATTGCCTGCTCTGCCTGAATGAAAACCAAATCCGGCTGCATCAATCGCAGATAATTCTCATCGGTGGATCCATGAAAATGGTGATTCGCAGAATACACATTCGCTCTTACATTATCAGGGTATTTCTCCATGATCTGCTGCTGGTTCTTCGCATAAATATCAGCATCGTGCTGATACACAAAACCATTGTATTCCATCCGGAATGCCAGCGACCGCGTATTTTCATCCGTTCCATCGGAAAAGGCATTTAACACTTTGAATTGGGCACCGCCAATTTCCATTTCGTCGCCAGCCATAAAATTCCGGTAATCACGGAAATGTTCAACCTTGAATTTATTTAGAATTGTCTGCCCTTTGTCGCCACCATCGTGATCTTCATGATAATGAGTCAGAATAAAATAATCGATACGATCAATGCCATTTTTCTCCAGTAATGGAATAAGTACGGCATCCCGATAATAGGCTTGAGCACAATCTACCAGCATGATCTCACCATTGGGCAATAAAATCAGTACGGCATTGCCGTGACTGATATCCGGTGCAATAATCGTCATCTGTGCCGGTTCACGTTTTTCAAATACTTCTAAAATAAATGATGTGGATTCGCCGAAATTATAATGAATCTGAATCGTTTGCTCGCCGGATTTTAATCCGACCAGGGATTCGGCCTTGATGCACAGCATCCAGGTATCTTCTTCGTATTCATATTTTTCTTTACTAAATAGTAAGGGCTGCCCGGTAATAGTCAGTGATTCAATCTCACGACCATAGGTTTTTAATTTCAGAATTATATCTCTTGGGAATGAGCTGTAGAATATGTTTTTATGAGGAGTTACTTCCGGTATAAGTGCGACATTTTCGATACTTATACAATCGATATCGATATTGCCCCATTTCGGAAGCAGTTCGATTATATTGACTCCTTTTTTCAGGATTAGTGGCCGTTCCAGATTGGTCCAGTTTTCCGTCCATCCAAAGCCCGTCCTCAGGGTAATGCCATTTTTGATAATCGTGTTCTCTTTTTCACCCTGAGGCGAGCGATATCGTATTTTAAGATTATACCAACCGTCTTTTGGAATTTGGAATTCCCATTTGGCACTACCACTGCTCTTCATTTCCAGGTATTGACCATTTGATGCTTTATTATCAGAAAGCAATTTATAATCGGTATATTGGCCGTATTCCGCTTCGATGATTATTGGTAAATCAGCCGCCTGCAGGAAATGAAATACCGCAATAATTATAATATTTACAAATAAGGAAAATGAATAGCGAGTTTGCCGCATTGAAAAACCTTTCGTTCTATTTTACTAAAAGCATTTTTTGGACTTTTGAGATTTCACCGATACCGATTTTTAAAAAGTATATCCCCGTCGCCAAATTATACGCATTAAAATTAATTTGATGATTACCACTCTTCTGAAAATCAGATTTCAAGGTTCGAACTTGATGTCCCAATATATCATAAACTTCAATGGTCACCTCCGAACTTTGGGGTAAATAATAACGGATGATTGTCTGTGCATTAAAAGGATTCGGATAATTCGGATATAACTTGAATTCATCCGGTTGATTTCTTTCATCTTTACTGTCAATTTCAGAAGTCGATGCAAATCGAAATTCCAGATCATCAATATAAAAAGTACTACTGCCATAGCCACCATTTCCGGCAAGAATATAGAAAGCCAGCTGCGACCAATTGCAGCTATCAATAGGTACCGTGCTGGTACTGGAACTAAATTCTTCGAAAAGGATCGTTTTTTCAACTGGCGCATTTCCATCCAGCACAATATAATAATCCCACGCCCTGCTATTCTGATCAAATAAGCGGACAATCAGATCGCGTTGGGAATTATCGGGGAATAGGCAAAAATGGATGGTCTCAGCACTCAGAAAATTTCCTTCTAAATCCCGAATAATTCCGGAATATGGAGGGCTTCCATCCCCAATTGAATAATTAATTTGCATACTATTGGGACCACTGCTGACAAAATTATTATTCAGAGATACACTGGCCGTCAATCCCGGAATGTTGCTCCAGACTTCATCCAAGGCTGTCTGGTCAACATAATTTTCGAAATCATCAATGGCGATTTTACTGTTAATTTTAATAGCAGCTGAATCAGGCGTTAAACCAAGTCCGGAGACAATAATCTTTACAGATTCGGACTGAGTTCCCGGATAATAAATATTTCGGCAAACACCGTTAACCGGCGTGACAGCGTCATTATACATCAATGTCCCATCACCAATAACTGAAAACGTCACCGATTCGGTTGCATCCGGGCACAATATATCATCATTATCCTCAATAATACAGATCAACAAGGCCGAATCCTGGCCGTTACTTAACACTTCCATCGGTGTAACAAATAGTTGCAGATAGGCCGCTTGGGTTCCCGAATAAAGAGCAAAATCTCCCGGAATTTTATCCATAGAAATCTGTTTTGGTAGATGGTAACCCCAAATACATTCATCATCAGAATTCTCGAGATCAAACCTGTTGTCAAACAGACTTATGGAAGCATAATCATCAATATATTCAGACACGGGCTCTAAGTGAATGTTATAAGAATTGTCTGATGCACTGTTGAATCCTACGGATAAGTCATCACTCCAAAGGATCGGTTTTTCATAGATTAACCGTACAAAGCCCATCCGATTCCCCTGAATACCCGCTTTTATTTTCAGATTGTTTTGCATTCGTGAAGGATCAATATTAAATGAGGCAGTTTCATAACTATCCAGTACTGCACTGTGATTATAGGTCTGTTCATTGAATGTCACCGTGAAGCTCTCAGTTGTCGAACCGGTTGTATCTACCCGTTCAATTGACCATTCATCGAGGTAGCAATTGGCGCCGGTTTGGAGTGTCTCCCAACAGGTTTTCATACACCAGACAGCCGAATCTTCCGGTAGAGTAAAATCCGTTTTATACCATTGCCACTCTGAGGTTAAGGCTAATTCTTTGAATAAGGTGTCTGATTTGATGACATTTCGAACATTATCACTGGTAATTTTCATGATCACATTCATTGCTGTATCAGTCGTACTGGATGCTTTGGCTCTCATACTAAACCGATAGGATTTTCCTGGTATTGCCCTTGGCACTGTCGAATATGGAACTTTACCTTCTATCCAGTAGACATTGGAATTATTATAGACCAGATTTTTAGTCGATGCAGAAATATTGTCTTGTCCAGACATGACAATCTGGCCAATCTGACTTCCATTTTTCGTTGGAAAAGCGTTGTCATAACCCCACCAGTGAGCATAATAGTTTCCGGTAACTTCAACATGCTCAAAGTCACGGTTAATTAAAATGAGCTCACGATCATTCTCACCGGCAACCTGTAAAGTATAGGACTCCGCTAACATGCGGTTAGCAGTTTCGATTTCCTGACCATCCTGCACGCGCCAGGTTGCGGAATACCATTCCATTCCCGGATCATCCATGCTAAGACTTGTTGTCATCGCCAAATCAAGTTTTTCTTTGTCCCAGTCATTGGTAATGGCATGCCATTTTCGGGCAGATATATTGTCAGAATTGATTTCAAGATAAATACATTGATCGGCGGTATATCCACTGAAATAACCGCTTTCAGCCGTACAGGTCACGGGTGCATTTATGAACTGAATACCGTAAGCCGGATTGAAACAGTTAGTTTCCACATGAGCGTGTCCGTGTATAAATAATTTCACCTGCGGATGTTTTGTGAAAAATTCCTGCCACCACTCCGATTCTCCAATATTCATATAATCGATTCCATCGGTGTCTTCACCGCTGTTATAAAGAGAATTATGCGACGCAATAACCGTCGTATAATCAGGGTATTGACTGGTCATGAATTCCAACCAGTTTTTCTGGTTCAATGGCGTCAGGTGGGTAACCCCTTCTTCACCCATAATCAGAAACAGAATGCCATTATATAAGAAAGAATAGTGAGGATTGATAAGCCCAGCTTCGGTCATTCCACGCTGATAAGCGCTGTATGGTGTTTCCGGTTCACTGAGATGGTTTGCGGTTTCATGATTCCCAAAAACAAAAATCCACGGAATCAGCAGCTTATTCCAGTCCTTTTTCGCCAATGCCCAATCCTCGGCGCTGCCATAATGGGTCATATCTCCCAGGTTCATGACAAAATCAACCGGTGGAAAAGATGGATTTGTCTGGATATCATCAATGATCATTCTTGACAGAGGATTAACTTCAGTCACAGCATTAAAGTGGGGATCACCTATCAAAGCTATCCGCACAGGTTCTGACTTTACCTGATTGAATACAAAAATAAATACAGATAATATCGTGAACCTGCTGATTATCCCCTTCACTTCATAATCCTTTCAAATACTTATTTCAATATTGTAATCTTCTGGGTATCAACATATTGGCCGGTCTTTAACACCAGAAAATATATCCCGGATGATAATTTATTTGCGTTATATTGTATCGAATACACGCCAGCTGATTGTCGTTCGGAAATAATATTGTCCACCCGAAAGCCTTTCAGATCGAAAACAGAAATTGTCATGAAATCTTCAGCAGGGATGGAATAACGAATTGTAGTTGATGGATTGAATGGATTCGGATAATTCGGATATAGAGTCGCCTGATCCGGCAATAGAAATCGATCTTCAGAAATAAAATCAATATCGCCTATTGTCCGGTCAGCTGGTTGTTGTCCGTTATCGTAATAATACCAATTTTCACCATAATCGATAAGGATCGTTGGCGCAATCATTTTCAGATCAAAAAGATGGTCAAGGGAATCGGTCTTTGCCTGGTGAATTTCCACTGAAATCCAGTTCTCCCCATCAACCAGGTACTGGCAATCCTCGGCATTGAGAGTCCGCGTTATTAGAGATGCACTCGCAACAGCTCCCCAGTCAGTATATTCCAAATCTCCAGCAGGGACACTATAGCGATCCACTTCATGGCCATTCAGATAGACAATAAATCCATTATCAAAACGCACAAAAATGATCAATTGTTGCTGCACGGAAGCATCCTCGATTGTGAAATTCTTTTTAAAATAGGATGTCCGAACCTGTCTTATTTCGGTAGTACCATTTCCCTCACCCTGAAATACAAAAGGCGCCGGTGCATATGTCCAATCATGAACTGAATAGCGTTCATCAAACCAATGAACCGGCATTTGCAATGTGTCGATTGTAAAATCAATCATCATGGACTCTGAACTCATATTCCCGGCATAATCCATTGATCTTACGTATAACTGGAATGTGTCTCCCTGACGACCGAAAAGGGTTGTGGAATGATATAGTGTTCCCTGGCCTTTTTCGAAATCATTCGGCATGTCATTAAAAGACTGATCGATTAAACTGTAACGTAAAAACGCTTTTTCATTGGTTGTAATCGTTATCGTCACAGCCGTATCAACAGCAATAAAGGAATTTTCAGGAAAAGATATATATGTCGGTGCAAGTGTATCTATCGAACTTAAATGATACATATCGGGAAGATTGTCTTCGAAAAGCGTAAAAGGATCATCATAAAATTTTAAAAAATCCGGGACCGACGGATGTTCTGGATAAGGAGCAAAATGATGAATTTCATTTGCATTACGCCAGGTCATAGCGTAGCTGATATTAATCGCAACATTATCATTTTTAACAATATCTAAAAGAACATTTGTATAAAAATCCGCTGTTGTCAAACTCTCCTGTCCCATTTCAGTCAATGCAACGATTTTATCGTTATCATTGGCTGCTTCGACACAGCTTTTCAGCATATTCAGGTATGTTTGTTTTTCCGACTCAGGAATATTTTCAGTGAAATAATCATCAACTCCAAAAATATCGATATAGTCTGCACCCGGAAAAATCGTGTAATAATCCTCTTTGCTTACTATGTATTGACCGGCTGGTGAAAGGGCATATAACAGGTTATGGACATTCAGCGAATCCTGTAAATATGTTACTGTAAATTGCCAGATCGCGATATACTGACTTTCCGTACAATCACCGGCTCCCCACCAAAACCATCCCCCAGTATGCTCATGATAGGGTCTAAAAATGATCGGAATACTTTCACCGTTTGGACCGCGTAAAGATTTTAAAAATGATGCTATTCGATAAAGTTTTTCTTTGTAATTCGTATGGTATTTCCCACCGGGTAATATCGATGCAACAATATTTTCATTGTTCACATCGTCATCATAAAAACCACGATCCTCGGGATCATATTGATGCCATGAAAATGTGGTGATTCCTCCACGGTTATAAGCTGAAATCACCCGATAGCGGACACGTTCCACATCCACGTTGCGAGCAATTTTATTCATATCTTCACCATACATCGCCGGATAGGAACCGCATACATCTTTGACGTCGCTGCGATCATCATCACCACTCCAACCCACACCGTAACCGGTAACATCGTGCATCCCAAATATCATATAATCTGATGCAATTTTTTTCAAATTTGTATAAAGATAGCGAGTCTCCCGAGTAGCGTCACTATCAATTATCCCAACACTCTCGGTAATTACTTTCGATTCAAATGTCACACAAGCATCATATAAATCCCAGGTGGCTTCTTCAATATCTGCCTGAGTCAGTCCACCTGACGTCAGTTTTGCTTGAGCGTCAGAAATTGAAGAATATAATTCTGTTTTGGAACCGATTACATACTCACTCTCATCTGTTCCTTCGTTTGAATTATTGTATAGAAGATAGGCATTTGTCAGCGCAGTTTCCATATCCGAAACATCAACATAAGTGGTATCAACAAAACTTCCAAAACTCAAATTATCCAGGCAAACTGTACCGGACTTTATAACCGTTGAGCCGCCATCCAGATATACATACATTCGGGTCAACAAAAGCGGCGGATCGGATTCTATCTGAAAAAAGTACGTGTGCCAGGTATTGTCACCCGGAAGTTGAGCCTCCAACCAGTCCGTATTGGCATTTTCATAACGAGGTTTAAGCACCAATTCCACGGCGATGTCGGATTTCACTTTTACTGAGATGTATGGATTACTGGAGAGATCAGCGACTATCTGAGGATTATAATTGATGACATCCCAAACGCCACTGTTCACTGTCCGATGATACAAAATCACAAAAACGCTATCTGTTTCACTGATCTCATAAGTCACCAGATGAGTTTCAGGCACTTCCCAGCCAAGGGGATCATTATCATTAAAATCCTCAATAAATCCATTCACTTGGGCAAAAATACAAAATGTTAGCGCAATCGATACAATTAGAAATTTAATATAGTTCATTTCAGGTTCTTTAATATCTTGATATTTTGATCAATCAATTCAATTCGTTGCTTTACACATAATGATGACCGAAGTGGATCTTCAGGTGTATTGACAACATAATCCAACAAAATATCGATCGTTGATGTAATGACGTGAATTCTCGTATCTGAGGAAGCATAGTAAATAAAGACTTTTCCGTCCTCATCAAGAATCCAGCCGTTACTGAATACGACATTCGAAACGTCTCCGATCCGTTCATCACCTTCCGGCGCGATGAAATAACCAGCCGGTTTATGTGTATTTACCCACGGCTTTTCAAGATCAGTCATAAACATATACAGAACATAACGCAATCCGGCGGCCGTATTTCGCACACCATGTGCCAAATGAAGCCAGCCTTTTTCCGTCTTGAGTGGTGCTGGTCCTTGTCCATTTTTCGCTTCATAAATTGTGTGATATTCCCGCGAATCAATAACAAATTCTTCCTTAATCACAGCAGGATCAATTGCATCACTCAGCCCCCAGGAAATTCCGCCACCGCTTCCGGCTTCGATAAAATCGTCCTGAGGTCGTGTATAAAAAGCATATTTGCCCTCAACGAATTCCGGATGCAGAACAACATTCCTTTGCTGCCTTGATTTTGTTTCGAGATCAGGCAAGCGTTCCCAATTTACCATATCTTTCGTCCGGGCAATCCCGGCTTTAGCTTCAGCTGCGGAAGTATCAGATTCACTTGCGTTTGGATCTTTCCGCTCGGTACAAAAAACACCATAAATCCAACCATCTTCATGTTGAGTTAGTCGCACATCATAGACATTCACTTCCGGCCGATCTGTTTCCGGTATCACAACCGGATAATCCCAAAATCGGAATTGATCAACGCCGTTTGGACTTTCTGCAATGGCAAAAAAGGATTTGCGATCCACTCCTTCCATCCGCGCAACGATACAATATTTTCCCTGCCATTTAATGGCGCCACAATTGAAAACGGCATTAATTCCAAGACGTTCAAGGAGATTCGGATTATGACTAAAATCCAAATTAAAACGCCACTCCACCGGAGCATGTTTGGCTGTTAAAACCGGATTTTGATAGCGTTGGAATATTCCATTTTGTGATGGAATTGGTTTATTTTTTCTGGCAATAAACTTCTCCTGCTCTGTAATCATTCGCAGGATATTTTTTCTAAATTCTTGTTTGTTCATTAGATTAAGCTTTCTGTCGAATTGCCTCAATTCGTTTCAATATTTCTAAACATGCTCTGGTATTATGATAAGGCCCTTTCCATTCCGATACTTTCAGTCTGTTTGGATTTGGCTGCCCGGTAGAAGAAACTTCATAAAACCATTCACCATTTTGTCTGTCTACCAGGTATTTCTCAATATATTGCCAAGCACGATTTGCCAGATTAAGATATTTTAGATCACCACGTAACTGAAACGTATTTAAAAATCCAACTACCGCTTCTGACTGAGGCCACCAGTAGATGATATCTTTGAGGATTTTCCCAGCGCCATCCTTTTCAAGAAATACCGCTCCTTCATTACTTAGCGCTTCCCGGATGACTGTATCCGTCATTTTCACTGAAATATTATTGACTTTTTGATAATAATTATCATCATTAAGGACCTGGACCGCTTCGCATAGCAACCAGCTACCTTCTATATCATGGCCATATGATACACCCTCGGATTTCGGTTGCCATTTTTCATCCATGAAAAGTTTAAAATGATAGGTTTCAGGATCAATAATATAATCAATAAAATTATCGATCAATTTCCGTAACTGATCCCCGACATGATCGTTCTTCCAATTACGATACAAATTAGTATACGCTTCAACCAGATGCAGGTGAGTATTCATTGATTTCTTCTCATTCATATCGACAGCACTTAAGCGCATATCTTCAGCAATCGACCAATCCCGGTTCGAGACTTCAAAATATCCACCAAATTCCTTATCATAGTTATGATTTTCAATTAAATGAAATGTATCAATAGCCCGTTCGAGAATACTTGTTTCACCGACGACTGAATAATATTCACTGAGTGAATAAATCAAAAATGCCTGGCCGTACATTTTCTTCATATTGTCAATAACGAGTCCGTTCGTGTCAACCAGCCAGTATGCTCCGCCATATTGGTCATCAATCAAATGATCTTTCAGATAGTTGTATGCCCGGTTTGCAATTTCCAGATATTGGTCATTGGGTTCGAATTGATATAGAGCAGAGAATGTCCACAATATGCGACTAATCAGGATTAAACTTTTCGGTGCATTTTTATCACATTGCAAATCATTGCTTATCCGTCCGAAAAAACCTCCATTTTCTTTATCAATGGAATAATTCAACCAAAATGGCAGAATATTTTGAAACAGATTATCACGAACTTTCTTTTCGAATTGCTCCAGGATTTCTATTTTTGAACTGTATTCCTTGGTCATCTATTCCAACTTCTCCAATACTGCTTAGCTTTAAATGTTATCGTAATAATCACGGATTATCTGCATATCTTTTTTAATCTGCATCCCGTTTTTTAATGCAGAAATATGCTCACTAACAACGTTACTTCGCTTCTCCGCTAAAATCATATTTTTAATATCATCTTTTGCATTATTGAAGGAAATATTTTTATATAGACGGTTCAGGTCCTGCTGATATCGGCTATGAATTTCTTCGTCACATACTGTAATTTTCTGATTCAATATTTTCCGATATTCCGCCTGCAATAGTTTATCCTGAAATAGGACAGTTTTATCGGTATACTCCGGATACAAACGATCCAGTCGCATTTTGCGTGCTTCTTTTGTTAAAACCCGGTCACGGATGACAAAATCTAATGCAGTTTTAAATCCTCTTGCTATTGCAGAATAAGGAATATAATTCAGATTGTAAATAAATTCGCCAACTGTCAACTCATCCCCATCGATAATGGCCAGAACATTATCGCGATTTGCCCAGTATATATTTTCAAGTTCGCGGATTTCCATGGACGTCAGTTGAGTCTCTTGTGTTAATTCATAGGGTTTTGGTTTACGATTAAACACTTCCTGAAATCTTGCGGCTACTAAATTTATCATATCGGCCCGAACTTCAATGTGTTTATCATTCATCATCGAAGTTATATATTCTGCTGCAATTTTATCTCCGATTTTCATTTCAAGCATATATCTGACTTTCCGCCGGGCGGATTGATAATTATCTTCGCTGATCAAAGGATTCTTCTTATAATCAACAACTTTAATGATGTGATATCCAAAGGAAGACGCAACCGGTTTCGAAATTACTCCAATTTCCTGTCTGAATGTTGCCATCGCCAAATCATATTCCATCTGGTCCCAGTTAATCCAACCAAGATCACCGCCAGACATTGCTAAATCAGTATCAGGAAATACTTCCCGGGCCACTGTATTCCATTCTTCACCGTTAGTTAACCGGCGGTAATGGATATCCGCATCCTCAAGTGATTTAAAGAAAAGATGCTTTACATACCGCTGCTGCGTAATAAAAGCATAAACCTCTTTTAATTCATATTCATCAATCTGGATTTGAGGCCCGATTTGATGCTGAAAATGGAGTTCGCGGAGCACTTTATCGTTATGAGCATCACACTTATACCGATATTTTTTGTCATCGTCCAAACCGGATTTAATTGCTTCCGAAGCCAACAATTTCCAAGTGATAATCTCATCAAGGCAGGATTCCCGCAGCTGTTCTGAATCCATCGAATGTGGTTTTTTCAGTAAATCAAGGTAAACTGTTTGAAATTCTTCGAACGAGATTTTCTGATTGCCGAATTGTGCCACAACCGGATCATTTCGATCGCTACAACCGAATATAAAAGGGATAATTAACAGTACTACTATTTTGAATTTGTACAGATACATTTTATTTAATGATTAATAATCGTCCTACTTTTTCCCCGATTCCGGGAGCATCGACATGATAAATATAAACACCATAAGAAATTTCCATACTATCTTTCGACAGTACATCCCAAATTTCGGCCCCATTTGTCATCGTTGAATTATGATTCAGTTTACGGATTAATGTTCCATCGATGGCATAAATCCGAATTGTGCATTTCATTGGCAAATTGATAAAATGAATTTCCCGAGGACCGCGGCCACTTGTATAGGGATTTGATGGTTCCCAGCCCGCCGTGACCACATAGGGATTTGGGACAACCCGAATGTCGTCCAAGCCTTTTTTTGCCAATGAATTATCAATTTTTTGTCCATTTGTGGTAAACCGATATGCCGAACCACTATTGAATGAAAAATCGGGGAACAGGCTCAACGTATCTCCTGTACCTAGGGATCTTCCGTATAAATTTACAAAACTGGTATCTTCAACATCATTGTTCAATACATTCATTGTAATGACCGAAGAACCATTTGGTAAATTTTCAAAGAATATTATTCGGTCTTTGGCGGAAAAATGTCCCTTCGAAACAATAGTGGCATTAACTGTAGCATCCACAAAACCAAAATGAACCCCTTCACCCGATTGCTGATCAAAAATCTCAAAATTCACATCTGTTGGAGGTATTGGTATCGGTGTTCCCGTTGTCTTCAAAATCGGGTAAACTGTTTCAGATTTTCCGATAATGTCATCATAAAAGATGATCTTGTATTGACGAGGATAATCGATACCGGAGTTAAATCCACCCAGTTCGAACCTTGAAAACAGTACATTATATGCCGTTGAATAGTCAATCGAATCGCTCCACTGAATCCCATTGTAAATAGCCTTTCCCGGAATATTAATAATACCGGGAGATGGATTGTAAACGGAATATTGAATTCCATTGACAATTGTCGTCAGAGTATTTGGATTGCCATCGGCATCATTATACAAATTTTTCACCAATATCCAATTATCATTTTCATAACGGTAATCATAAATCCAGACCGTATCCAAAATTTCGGAACGGGTCAGGTTTTCAATCACAAATCCGGTTGTCAATGTTGGTAGTAACTCATCATCATCCAGCCCATCAATTAATGAATCACAATCGTTATCACGTTTATCCATACTTTGATCCAGAAATCGAATTTCGTATTCCTGATTATCATATATTGAATCGGGTTCAATAAAACTGACATACACCTGTCCGGTAGAAATACTTGTACCCACCGCTTCCGGCTGTGTATCAAACTCGGGTGGACTATATCCGAGCGACGGAGCCTGAGGAATAACAGTTACCACATTTTCACCGGTCGTAACGGTTCCAGAGGCATCAATAGTGACATATTTATTTGTTTCCGATGGAGAAATATTCTTTTCAATATCGCCTTTATCATAGGCAGTAACCGCATAATAATAACGTTTCCCATTCACCAACGGCGAATCAACATAAGCATGTACCAAACCTGTTTCACTTCCGAGGTTGAATTGCACACCAGTTCCGAAGGTTTCCGGGAAAAATCCGTACACGCTATCCACTTTGTCATAGGTCTCTATCGGCACGGTAAACCGGTTATATCCATATCCATCGGTAATTGAACCGGCATCGGAAAAACCGGGGTCGGTTGCCCGGTAAATTTTATACCCTTCAAAATCATATTCTTTCAAATAACGGTCGAAACTGAGTTCTGATTTTTCATCCCAGTACAGGGTGACCTTTTTATCTCCTGCAACAACCCGAACATTCGGTTTCTCCGGCGCTATCGCAAAATTATAATTTGAATCATAGATTTTCTGGACAATCTGTTTATTTCGAATAATATCATCCCTGTCCCAACCGTAAATAAGTGCAATCGAGAAAAACTCACTCTGGCCGGATAAAAGGGGAAAATAGCCACATGAGAACACATAATCTGCATCGACATTGACAAGACTTGCATCAAAATAGCCCGGTTTCGAAACATCCCACATATCGGCATCATTGCTATATGTCAATGTCCCATACACATAAAACACAAAACTGGTCAAACCGATTTGATCCGACTCGTCCACATCTGTAACATCTATGTTGGTCTCGCCCGGTAAATCACCATATCCCGGAGTTGGAATTCCGTCACCTTCTCCCTCATCTCCGGTTCCGGATTTGCCATCCAAGCCCACATCGTCGACATTTGGATCCCAGTCACCATCATTATCGATGCCATCATCGCGACGTTCATCAATCATGGTATTGTCAAGACCGGCCCCGCTGAAATAATCAACAGCCACATAATCCCGGTTGTTATAATTGGCATCCCGAATGTATAAATAGTAGTATTCTTCAGTCTCGGTTAACTGGGCACCGTCCGATTCATCAATAATGCCGTTCAGATTATCATCAACACCATTCCGGGGAATTTCACCTAGAAGTGTATTCGGTAACTTTGTATATTTCTTTCCATTGACTGTAAAAGAAATCCCGTTCGCCGGCATTGTAGATACTTCCCGATTATAATTATAGTAATTAATGATAACAATCGGATCACCAACATCGTAAGTCGCATAAAAATCATCGGTAGATATTATTTTGCCACCACCGATATTATCCAAACCGTCACCATCGTTATCAATACCGTCATAGGCATTACCGGGACTTTCTAGAAATGCAAAACCAACCCAGGGAACCGGCGAATAACCTCCGGCTCCGATATTGTCCCAATCATAATTGACTGTCAAATTCGTTTCACGATAAAACGTCGCACAATCGTCACTATTGTCCGAAGCGGAGCTGGCCAGATTACTTCCCATTCCTGCGCCAACATTCAGACCAAAAACCGTCATCGGGTAATCCTTTTTCCCGATATTCTTTATATCGTAAATCCAGAAAATACAATCTTCCGCATCGGGATTTGACCATTGTAATCCCCGGACTTCCTGGCGTAATCCTAATCCGCCCCGTAATGGCTCTGAAGGAATCGGTAATGGAATACTATGACCCGAAACCTTTTTCTTTAACTGGTAGTCATCCATCACATAATAGCTTTCTTCATCGGCATTGCGCTGGTCTTTTCCAAAATAACCATTCCAGTGCCCAGCCCAGCCCGGATCGATCCCGTCTTCCATCTTATCCGGCCAGTAAGCCGGCCAGGTAAACGCCTCATGGCTCATAGCCACAGCATTATATGGATCTGCCTCCTTTTGAGTCATATTCAAATATCCGGGTAATGGTTCAAATCCCAGAAAATTTCCAAGAGAGTCATGGGCAAATCGCTCAGGATTGTATCCCTGGCACATTGAAAATGGTGTAATATAGGTAAATGTTGAATCACCGGTTGAATCCAGTCCGGCAAAGACCTGCATCTCAGTGCCAACATAACTGGTTGCATTTCCCATCTGTACCATACCACTGTTAATCGGCCATTCACCGGGATACACGATACTTTGGTCCCCTCGTTGCCGTCCCACCATTCCATGATTGTAAAAGGAAATCCTGATCAAATTCCCGGAATGAACATTTCTTGCTCGATATTGGGCATCACCATGAGTCAGTTGAGCCATCGATGACGTTTGAACGATAAGTAAAATTAAAAACCAATATCTATTTTTCATTATTCTCATAACCTCCGGGATTAAAACGATAAAATCAGTGAGTATTTATTTAAATAATCCAACCGGCCAAAATCGACTGCGGCATAATCAAGAAAAAAGTCATAACTATTAAAATTCAGATGTAAACCGAATCCGAGACTGAAGCCCCCCTCCCGATCTTTAAGAAACATCTGCCTGCGACCAACCCGAAATGCAAGTAATTGTCTAAACTGGTACTCAAGTCCGGCATTTACATATTCATAATTATCATTCGGATGGACGGCATCGATAGAAACGATGAAATCATTATTTTTCAATCCGAGAAAATCTTTACTCAAATTCGATGATATCCCAACTCTGAATAATATTGGAATAGTGTATTTGTCCGTCGCCAGGTACCCATTGATGTTTGCGTTGTTTCCATCACTTTGTTCATCGATATCGTGCTGAATCAGTAAATCCCGTCCCTCCAGCTGCAAGCTGCTTCCAAAATTCGAAATGGACATTCCGATTTTAATATTTTTAAAAAATGTACGGTACAGGACACCGATATCCATTGCATAACCAGTTGCACTACAATGCCAAATCTGTTCCTGGATCATTTTTACGGTTGCCCCAATGGAAAACCGATCAGTCAGAAACCGTGCATAACTGATTCCGGCCGTCATTGATGAAGCACCAACCATTTCACCGGTCCCGTCCGGTTCCGAAACCGTTGTTCGCTCAATATCGGGCATCCCAAGGAAACTGATATGAGCGCCAATCGTTCCAATATTAGGCATCGCCATAGCAACTGCCCCATATTCGTAATTTACATCAGCGATATAATCATAATGATTTAACAATACCTGGGTATTCTGAATGCTTGCCAGACCGGCCGGATTCCAGAAAATTGATGTAATATCATTGACGCAGGTTGTATAAGCCTCGCCCATTCCCAGAGCACGGCCACCCACTCCGATCTTTAGAAAACTAGCCGCCGAAGTACCAACTTTCGCAACAGTTTGGGCTGTGACAATCTGAATCTGAAAACAAAAGACAATAATCAGAAGAGCATATCTGAATAAACTATTTTGTTCCCGGTCATTTTTTCGTTTCATCAACTTTACTCCAAATCAAAGGTTATAATCCAATCCGCAGACCGAATTGAATAAAACGAGGTGCACTATAGTAATTTGGATTTGCATAATAATCATCCACATCGGACAATTCAATGACCCGGTCTTTCTGTGTGATTCCCTGTAATGTGTAATCCGGTAATCCAGTATCTGCATACACACTTGTGGCATTTCGTTGGTCCAAAATATTCCTGATATTCAAAAACATCGTCATTCGAACTTTTCCAAAACTAAATTTTCGGGATACGCGAAGATCCATGTTGTATGTCCACGGCTTCCGATCACTATTTTCCGTTAATCCAACGAATGTACCAGAACCTGAAACCTCGCCTCGACTAAATTCCGGAGTGTAAGGAAAACCAGAATTTACACTACCCGTTAATGTCCATGACCATTGATTTTTTGAATAATTTAATACAGTACCTAATGAATGCCGCTGATCCCAATCCAGGTTTATAAATGTCAAACGTGGCGCTTTATCTGACTGTGAATCATTGTATTCATCTTGGGGATTGGACGATGTACCTTGTGCTGTCATATAGGTATAATCAAAATTTAAAGCAATATATCCGAATTTTGCTTTACCCGAAAGTGTGATTCCCTTTGCGGATGCATGATCTTTATTTTCATATCTATAATAAGTGACCCCCTGATAAGTGTCAATAGGTTTTCCGGTACCAATCCAATCCCGAATATCACGGTAAAAGCCTGTCACATGAATATAGACATTATCGAATAATTGCTGCTGCAGTCCCAATTCATACATCACGGTACGTTCGGCATCCAGATCAGCGTTTCCCACCAGGTTATCCGCTCCGGCACCCTCAATCCAGAAATTTGGATTATCATACAGAAAACGGAATTCCGGGTTTTGGAAAAAATGCCCGTAAGAAAAATGAATCACCCCCCGATCAGTAATTGGAAACGACAGACCGAATCGAGGGCTTAACTGATATTTCGGGCTGACGTTTTGATACCAAAATTCTTCCCGTTCGGCAATAGCATATTCAACCAATTCACTATCCGGTGTATCAGATGTGTAATTTGTATAGATGTGACTCATCTTAAAAGGATCATAAATTTGTGGATCTTGCAGATCAGCAAGAACACGACCATCCGAATCAAAATAATCAAACCGCAAACCGAAATTAATAACCAATTCCTCAAACTCGATTTTATCCTGAACATATCCGGAAAATTCTTTCGGCTTTGCATTGTATTTGACATGATACGGGGAATTGTCCGATGGTACATAGGGGCGATAATCATTGGTTGAGAATTGAATATCGAATTGGTTATAAAACAGGTTATGCGCAGTCGCTTTAAATCCGAATTTCATCAGGTGGTGTTTCGTCACTTGGCTTGTCAAATCGAACATACAGGATTGATACTGAACATTTGTTTTACTATAGGTTACCGGATTTCCCCAATATAGAAAATCATAGGAATTAGACCACATTGTGATTTTATCCTGGTTTTCATATCCGAAAACGTAAATCTCAAAATCACTGGACTGAGTCGGCATATAGCGATAATCTTCGGGATCTTTATAAAGATAATTGGAATGATCTTTATTGTAATAACTGATTTTAAAATCATAAAATGTTTTGGGTGATAATGTTTGTTTTAAAGAAATAATATGAGTAAAGGCATCGGTCTGGTAATGACGCTGGGCATCCGGAATATATTTATATTGATTGTTATACCCATAATTTCCAGAATCATGATTATAATAAATTCCATAACTGATATTGACGGAATTTGATAATCTATAAAATAATTTCGAATTCATCGAATAGCCTTCATACGAACGCATCGGTACCAATGCATTATCTGGTTCTTGAAAGGAATTTATAGTATTAGATACCGGTGATTGAAATCCCCAGGGCATAAAATAACGTATTCCATATATGGATCCCGGATTATAGTTATATCTCCCGGAAACATAATAGGTTAATCGTTTATTAGTCAATGGTACCGGACCGGAAATATTCATCTGAACATCCTTCGCCTGGAATGGATTGTATGTATTCAAATAAGATTTTTTCGTCAGATACGGTTTATCCTTAAAATAGTTTTCTGAATCATTCGGATTATAACCCGGAAAATCGAAATTAAATGATTCATCCACTCCGGTGGCAAAATGGGTCACTGCATTTACCCATTCCGAGTTATTCATGACATAATAGACATCGGAATCAGTGCTGTAATAATCCCCGAAATATCCTGTCAAATTCAATTTAAACTGATCACTGCCCTGCTTCGTAACAATATTTACGACACCGGACAAGGCTTGACCATATTCGGCATTAAAGGTTCCAGTAATTGTTTTCAATTCTTCAATGGATTGATCATCGATACTGATTCCCGAACTCCGGTTCAGGGGATCAAGGATTTGAACGCCATCGACCATATAACTAATTTCCGTTGATCTACCACCACGAATATGAAGATTCCCGGATGCATCAAGTGTAACTCCAGCTTGCAAAGATACCAAATCCCGGACGGAGCGTACTGGCATTTCACCAATCTGATCTGCTCCAATACTGACCTCAGACGATGTAAGGTCCTTTTGGATTTCCCGCCGTTCACCGGTAACAATAACCGCTTCACCGGCTTCAATGATTGTTGATGACATTTCACGGTCTATTCGAGTCGTCATATCCGATGATATTCTAACATCAGGAACAATAACCGATTGATATCCAATATATCCGAATTTGACCGAATATATTCCAGGAGAAATATTCAGAATATAGTATTCACCATTTATATCTGAAGCAGCACCTTGTTGATAAGAAGGAGATAGTGCCACAAGTTGTCCATCCACAGTTTTTTCAATAATAATGACATTGGCCCCTACAAGGGGTTCGCCAGTATGTTCATCTATAATTCGACCGGCAATTTTTCCGGTGACTCCGGCATGTAGATCCGATAACAGAAACAAACAGCAAAACAGGTAAAACAGCAGCCGGTTTTTCATGTTTCCCCCTTGCTTTGTCCAAATACCATTTTTATATAGACTAGATTTGAATTGTAGTTTAAGTCATTCATACTGAAATTTCTATAGATAATTGTTCAAATATTTTATTTGTATTAAAATACCTATACGTATTCCACAATAATTAATCATTTGAAATTACTGCTAAACGTACAGTTGCCCGAATAGTACTTCATCCTTTACAAGAACTACTATAAATCAAAAAACACTGGTTGGAAAAATGGGGTGACCGCTGTTCTTCAACGATCACCCCAGTATTAAAAAGGAGAACTACTTCAATAGTATCATTTTCTGGGTTCGCTGGTATTCAGGTGTAATGAATTTGCAGAAATACAATCCACTTGTAACCATAGTCCCATTGTTATTGCGACCATCCCAATTAATCGTATAAGTTCCAGCATTTCTGTTCTCATTAACCAGAGTTTTAACCTCTTTTCCAAGAACATCGTAAACGATCATATTGACATTTGATGCTTTTGGGAGATCAAACTTAATACTGGTAACCGGGTTGAACGGATTGGGATAATTGGAATAGAGTTTGAACTGTTTCAGCATACTGGCATCGTCAATCGCCAGAATTGAAGAATCAACAAACACTTCAAGATATGCCCAACAGCTTGGTCTCAACCAGTTTTCTGTATTGCTATTGCTGCCCCATTGAACAATCAGCGAGCGGGTTTCATCAGCGGAATTCGGATCCAGATCACATCCATCGATCCGCAACGGAAGCATCACACCATCAGCAACCTCAATATCTCCACCGAGCGCTAGAGAATCCAGTGCGATGCGGGCTTCAATAATATATCCATCACCACCAAATTTTTGATAGTGAGTGCTTTGCATACCGGGAAAATCATGTACAGCTGTCGCACTCTGAACTTCGCCCCAGGCACAGAAACTGATCCGATAATCTCCGGTTCCATCAGCCATCACATCCCTGTAGCCATGGTATTGATTGAGAAGATTAATATCATATACTCCCATATAGAATTCAAGAGCGTCGCCCATCCAGGCCTGTCCACCAACGATAGCTGCATTACCTGTAGCGTTTAAATCATCATCCGTAACATCCGCAGAGATGTAGAGATAATCATCATCAACAACAAAGGTCGTTTTGAAGCTCATATCACTAGAAGCCGGTGTCCAACCACTTGTGTCTATTCCACCTGCAACCTCAGGAATAATGGAATAGGCTTTATGCATTTCTAAAAATTCAGTATCCAGACCATCGAGCACAAAAGATTCCGCAAACCATGGATCATAAAGTGCTTTTGCAGTAACAGATGTATTTATTGTTATCGGACCAACCGTGCAATTTTCGTTTAATTCAGTTATAGTGCCATCTGCGCCCAATGTAATAACTGCAAAGTAATAGGTCTTTTCTTCTGATAACCGGCTATATGGGCGATAATTCCACTCTTCAGTCCCATGCGGAACTTCACGAGCAATACGAATTATACCAGTTGCCTCAATATCAGTGATTTCCGATTCACTCATAAAAACCTGGTATGACTCTGACCCAATAGTGTTATCTACCCAGACAATATGAACATAATCAAACGGTACTCCAACCTCATCATAGGTTTCGACAGAACCAATAGCAATTGGAGATGCCAATGTTCCCTCAGGTTCTTCTATTCCAATCAAAGTTACATTGTCAAAATATACATTGCCTACCCAGGAGTTATCACTGGAGTGCTGCAACTGAATTCCAAATACACTGGTCCCAAATGGATTATATGTTCCGGCTGTCATATATTGTAAAAGATCCAGGGTTATCGTATTCCATTCTCCAGGAATGATAGTTGAATCACTGACTGTAAAACCGGTCTCATTCCAGGTCCAGTTGACCTTATCGCGAATGACCATACCGATAGTCGCTCCGGTCTGAGGAAAATCCGTCGGAACCCAGACATCAATGGATATTGCCGTCGCACCAGTATCGACAACTGCCCCGGTATCAGACCAATAAACATTGAAACTGGAATTTCCGAAATAACCTTTTACAGCTTTACTGAAATCCCAACCGGAACTTAAAATTCCATCTGAAGTTTCTGTTGGATCCAGGACTCTTCCTATCCCGGTACATGCTTCATATCCTGCCGTTGTTGATCTTGAAAAGCCCTGAGTGCCGGCAGCCTCTTTTTCGAAAGCTGCCACAACATAGCTGGGGACTTCCGGGGGTACATAAGTGCTCAACAGTTTAACATTATCAATATAGACAGTTCCTGTATACAGTGTGTCATCGCCTCTTAAATCATAGGATTGTAATTCAATTCCAATCGTCCTTAAGTCACCTTCCATCACACTAAAGCTATTGTTGTGTAAATAGGCTGCTTCCAGATCAAACTGTAACGGATACCAAACTCCTCTTGGAACTGCTTTAGCATAACAAGGATAGGTTGTGTATGCCGTCGTCCATGTACTGTCTTTTACATAAAATTTAATATAAACAGAATCCGGCAAATCCGTCGGGCACCAAATATCCATGGTCATTACATTGGCTTCTTTTGCATTGACGTAGCAGTACTGATATGCATTACCTTTTTTATTTGTGGTAGCATCTGCATTAATGGTCAACGCAACCGAACCACTGCTTATTCCGGCCGGATCGGTAGCGTGGGTAATGGTTGTGATCAAATCATTTTTCAATTCATAACTATCAATATCAAACTCAAAATCCGAAATAATCGTCGGATATGCCCCAAGTAGAGTGACGTTGTCGACATAAATAGTTCCTGTCCAACTTGTGTCAGCATCATTTTCATAACCAGTATACACTGACAAACCGAGAGTCTGCAGAGCGCCTTCAGCAGCATCAAAAGCATTGTTTTTCAGGTGTGCCTGCTCAAGATTAAACTGGAGAGGATACCACACCTCTTTTGGAATTGCGCTGGCATACCATTTATAATCCGCATAAGTCCAGCTAAAATCCTGGGAATAATACTTAAAATAAACGGAATCCGGTATACCCGCAGGCAACCACACATAAAAGGTTATGATTGGTGCTGCATCTGGATCAACATTTACTTTGTAAATATTACCCTTATTATCAGCTGTTACACTGATGTCAAAAGTTGCGGCCAAAGCACCCGCACTCAATCCGGAGGGATCACTGGCTTGCACAAACGATGAAAAAAGATCATAGGAAGTAGTAAAACCACCATTATCTACTTCAAAATCGAAAATCACCTGCGCAAACAATCCTCCACTCAATGCAATAACCACAAAGATTAGCCATGCTAACATTTTTTTCATTTTTTACCTCCTGTTACATTGTTATTGAAAGCATTTATCAGCAAGATTATCCATTTAAAGCATTGACTGAACTTCGTTCAATCAGTCTGACTGGTACTAAAACTGACATTGGCCGATCAGTTTCCTTGTTAATTATTTGGAGTAAATTTCTTACGGCTATCGATCCCATTTCCTCTTTATAAACTCGAATTGTCGTTAATGGTGGCGTAGCCATTTTGGCTAATTCAATGTCATCAAATCCAATAATACTAATATGTTCAGGAATCTGAAAATTGCAATCTTTTATGGCCCGATAACCATAAATAGCGTTGATATCATTTGCAGCAAATATTGCCGTTGGCCGGTCCTTCTGATTCAGCAACGCCGAAACGAGTTCGTACCCATTTTCAAGACCACCTGTCTGGATATAATTGTCACCAATATTTAATTTGTAATGATTCATTGCTTTTTTAAAGCCGGAATACCGTTGTCGAAAACTTTCGCGTTCTAAGTCGCCGGATATGAAAGCAATTCGTTTATGTCCTTTATTAATTAGATATTGTGTAGCTAAATAGGCCCCGTGTTCATTATCAATTAACACCTGATTGAATTCTTTTGTAATGATTTTTGGATCTATAAGAATTGTAGGAATATTTTGTTTTTTCAATTGACTGATAAATTTCTCCTGAAGAACACCAATCAATACTACACCATCTACGTTTCGCTCCTTCAACATTTTCGGATATTCGTCCCTGTATTCTTCAGGCAACATATGCAAAACCAGGTTATAATTATTTATTGCCAACTCCGCTTCGATACCTTCCAGTACCCTGGAATAAAACGGATTTAGTGACAAAGGTTGTGATTCCCGGCAAAAAATAACACCAATATTCTCAGTCTTGCCATTTTTCAATCCTTTCCCAAAGGCACTTGGCACAAAATTGTGTTCTTTAGCAATTTTCAATATTCGAACACGCGTAGATTCACTGACATCCGATCTGCCGTTAATTGCTTTAGAAACTGTTGCCAGTGAACAGTTTGCTTCTTTCGCAATATCCCTAATAGTTGTCATGAATATCTCCATTTTCGCATAAGTTTCGTTATATTTCGTTATTTTTCGTAACTATAGACATTTTGCCGATGCCGATCACAAAGAATAAATTTCACATTTCCCGTCGCTAAAACACATTTGCTAATTTTAAAATAACGAAATCGTTTTCGAATTTAATAGATATTTTAAAAAATACAAGGATTATTTTATTCGAAACATTTTTCAATCAATATTTCACCTATATTTTATAATCTGGTATCCTTGTATTTTTCAACTGATCCTAAAACCTTTTTATTCTCAAGTAATCTGTTGATTATAAATTTGTCGAGCAACTCAGTTCATCAATAGGCTAGACTTAAAATTCCCAGGATCAATACAAATAATATCCCGTGGTTTCAAATGTTCATTAAAACAATAGAATTACACAAAATCGAATATATTCATATACAACGTGCATGAATTTGTATTTATCGATTCCCTATTATAGTACTTCAAAGCAGATACTGAAATAATTATCCACTACATATAAAAATGGTAAGATAATGATCAATTTTTCGGATACGGACGGGATACACTTTGTTTTTCACGACGGAGCGTAAAAGATTGCTAACCCTACATGAAAAATTAACTATGGTGTCAACTTAAGAATTAGAATTATATTGTATACGACATATACGGGGATTCATGACGTGGGAGTATCTAAGTTTAGAGCAGACGCTAACTCCATTAAAATGAATCAAAATAAAAGGGGCAGTATTCGGTAAAACCGGCCCTTACTTGCCCCCCTACCATATGGTGCTATTTGATCAACAGCATCTGTTTTACCTGTTGAAAATCACCAGCCACAATCCGGTAGAAATAAAGGCCGGTACTATAATGAGATGCATTCCATTTCACAGAATAAGACCCCGACTCCTGTTTCTGATTCACCAGATGTTCGACGATTTGCCCTACCGTATTATAAATCGTTAATGTCACATTTGTTGCATTTGGAATTTCGTACCGGATGATTGTTTCCGGGTTAAACGGATTAGGATAATTCTGATATAATTCGAAATTCCGTGGCATTTCATCTGTGGCCTGTGAAATGGCAGTCACGTAGGTTTCACCATTGTCATATCCTCTGGCCAAAACTTCATAGTAATTATTATTATTCATATCATCTTCCCAGAGAATTACATAACTATTGATGTCCTTCATCGCAATAACCGGATTAAACTGCTGCCCACCACCATTTTCATTAACCGTAAAATCACTCTCTGTTTTACGTAATCCGTCGGCATTAAATTCAGATGCAAATATTTGATAATAACCATTGCCATCGTTATCATCTTGAAACGTAACAATAAAGTCACCGATTTCAGACATTGCAATAGATGATCGTAGCTGTTGGCCACCGGGAATTGCATTGACTGTTGTATTTCCAAACTGTTTAATCCCGTTACTATTAAAACCGGCAACATAAATCTCGTAGAACTCATTGCCATCACTATCATCTTCCCAGGTGACAACAAACGAACCATCAGCGTTCATATCGACTGAGGGATTGGAGTGCTGTCCACTTGTAACTGCATTAACAGTCATTTCAGAAAATCGTTCAGCACCATTTATGTCAATACCGACCACATTTATCTGAAACAAGTCATCGGCTTCATTATCACTTTCCCAGACAATTACGCCGTCACCATCAGATTTCATCACGATATCCGGATTGTTTTGGTTTCCACCGGATTGTGTGTTTATCTGGGCGTCACTAACCCGCTTCGACCCGTCAGGATGAAAACCAGCCATTAATATTTCAGATTTTCCGTTGTTATCTGCATCATCTTCCCACACCACAATAAACGTACCGTCTTCCGCAATTGCAACCGCAGGACTAGTTTGGTTGCCGGTTGATACAGAATTGACAGTTATCTCACCAAAATATTCAGTTCCATCGGCGTTATAACCAACCATTTTTACATCAAAATCGCCATATCCGTTATGGTTTTCCCAAACCACAACAAACTGTCCCTCTGAACCAATTGCAATATCAGGATTTTGATTTGAACTCCCAATTTGCGAATTCACCGTGATGCCGGGAAATTTGGGACGGCCGGAAAGTTCGAATCCACGGGTAAGAACCTGATAGGTACCGGCGCTGTTTTCACTGCTATCCATCCATGCCACGGCAAAATCACCATTCGGAGCCATCGATATTGAAGGCAAAAACTGATTGCCCCGATCACCCGCCTGTACCGTCATATCGTTGAATCTGTTACTAAGCCGAAGATATTTCCCCTCAACCGGACCACTCATATCATAATCGATTGAGTAAGTGTGGACCGGATCACCCGGATACTTCGGATAATCATCCTGATTGAACTCATAAACCTCATCAAGTACAGTGAGTATTTTGACGTCAATTCGATTTTCATCAGGAAAAAATTTCAATGTACGGAGCCAGCCATTGCCATGACTTTGGTTATTACGTTGCTCAAATTGATAGTCCGTTAATATTTCATAGACAGTATTTCCAGAGTTTCCGGTACGAATATTAAATTCCGAATCACCAATATGACCGGACACAACCAAAAATATATTACTATGCCGGCGAACAAATTCATTCCAGGTTGTATTGCCACCACTGCCTACAATATCATAAGCTGTACCGCAATTACATTGATGATCACCGCCATGGGCCTGATAGCAATGGGTTGCTACTATTACCCGGCGGTCCTGATAGTGCAATAACAGAGAATCCGCCCAACACAAAGCCTCCTTGCTTGGGGCAAACTCCAGACCGACAATCATGAACTTCAGATCATCGACTTCAAAAAACCAATAGTTATTATCATTCGTGTTCCGAAAATGACCGCCATACCAGGCCCGTTCATCAAACCGTTCGAGACCAAAATACTGGTTATAACGTTTCGTATCACGAGTCTTACCCTGACCGACATTATCATGATTGCCAGGAATAACGCTGTATGGTACTCCGGCGTTGTCCAATATATCATGGGCCGCGCTTGCTGCCTGCCATTCCACTTCAGTATTGTTATGAGTAATATCACCCAGATGAATCGCAAATTTAATTTTGTATATTTGCCGATAATCTACAATCCATTCGGCCTGTGCATTATAGGTACCGGGGTCTCTCAATGAGTAATATTGAGTATCCGGTATTAAAACCAGCATAAACGGAGAACGGGCGTTCGTCGCCGGTCTGGCGTTAAGGGTTGAAAGTGTGAGACATACAAGTGTGGCTAATTCAAATATCAGCACCAGAGAACCAATCGTTTTTTTCATCTTTTTTCCTGTTTTACAATCTTCAAAATACAAATCCTAGATAATCAAAGATTATACATTATTTTTTAATTAACTTTATATTACCAAAAATCCTATCCGGCTTCTCGTAAAAATTTAAGACCGCCATGTCATTGACCATATCTCGGGCTTTAAACTGTTCGCCGCGCCAAAAGTCCGCTTTCAGCAGATTATTCCGGGCTTCCAAATGAACGGTTTCCAAAGCGGTCACCATCGGTGTCTTCCATGAAATAGATTGAGGAGTCAGACTAAATACCGAATAGCGCATGGGATGGGAATTAAGTGAGGGAACAACGAAATAGTTCACTCCATTTTCCTCTTTCGAACGCAGACCGATATGCCGGTGACCTGAAATTACCACCGGTGCGGCGTTAGCGTGTTTTGATAGTAGGTCTTTTACTTCCACGTCGTTATCAATACAGAAATTCTGCATTGGACGGCCAGGTTGTTCATCCTCAGACCATCGGATAAAATTATGATGCATGAAAATCAGGTTAAATTCATCGGTATATTCACTCAGTTGCTTGTCCAGCCACTGTAGCTGCTCATCTGGAAGAATGCCGCCCCAGTGATTCGGATTGTCAGGTAGGCATGCATCAAGCCCGATCAATCGTAAACCCGGAACAATTGGTTTTGCATAATATCGACTACCAGATTTATTATATCCGTGTCCTCTGAAAAATGCTACAAATTCATCAATCGTCAGGTAGGTAAATCCTGCCCGATGTTTCTTTGGATCCGGCGGTACAAAATCGTGATTACCACAAATGACGTACGATGGCATATTCAATTTATCCAGATATTTCTTCACAACTCTGGCGTTTTCCAGTTCACCATCGAGAAGTAAATCGCCAAGTACTAATACAAAAGCCAGATCATCTTCAGCATTCAGGTCAATTACTGTTCTACGTAGGCATTCTACACTCTCTGCACTCATTTTCATGCCATTTTCACCATCGATATCAAGATGTAAATCAGCGATGACAGCAAAACGAACTGGATTAAAAGTGACGCTGCTGGGCCTGGCAAATGCTTTCGTCAATACATTCCCAGAGAGTGTAACACCAAGTATCGTGGTGCCAGTCATTTTTAAAAAATCACGTCTTGAAAGTGTATTATCCATGAGTATACTTCCTATTTAACGTCATTCCGGATTTTCCTTATCCGTTTCATCACATCATTCCCACCACGCCTAAAATAATCATGTAAAACCAGGTATTCGTTATAAAGTTTATTATAAACAACTGAATTTTCTGGAATTGGCCGGATTGATTTAGTCTTATTTTTTGCCATTGATTTTGCTGCTTCTCGGATTGTACTATAACCGCCGCACCCCTCTCCGGCAGCTACGGCCCCCAGGATCGCTGCGCCAAGGGCAGTCGAATGCTGAGAATTCGTAATTTTAATTTCCTTTTCCAATACATCCGCAAAAATCTGCATCAACAATGGGTTCCTATCGGGAATTCCACCGGCAGCAATGATTTCATTAATTTGAATTCCATACTCCAGGTAATTCTCAATAATTTTCCGTTTGCCAAAGGCTGTTGCTTCCAATAATGCCCTGTATATTTCCTCTGGCTTTGTGGATAATGTGTATCCCACCATCAATCCACTGAGATCAAAATCCATCAGCACCGATCGATTACCATTCCACCAATCCAGTGCGAGTAATCCCGATTCACCGGGAGCCAATACGGCGGCTTTATCATTCATAAGTTGAAATATACTGAGATTCCGACGTTCAGCCTCCTTGTAATATGTCTCAGATACACAGTTGTCAATTGCCCATTGATAAATATCGCCAAGCCCGGTTTGTCCCGCTTCATAGGAAAAATAACCGGGAATGATTCCATCCGTAACGACACCGAAAATGCCAGGTACGTCTTTCCTTTCCACATCAAGAATCAAATCACATCCTGATGTACCCATAATCATTACCAGTCTTCCGGGTTCGGTAATTCCGACTCCCGGCAATCCTGCATGGGCATCAATAATTCCTACTGCAATCGCTGTCCCTGTATTCAGGCCGGTAATCCGGGCTGCAGCCGCTGTTAATTCTCCGGCTTTTGATCCAACCGCATAAACATCACGACCGAGTTTCTCATCTACAACATTTTCCAACCGCAGATCTAATGCCCTGAAAAATTTTTCGGAAGGATAACCCTCCAGTTTATCCCATAATGCCCGGTACCCGGCAGCGCAAGCACTGCGTCGCTCTTTGCCAGTCAGGTACAACGTGATCCAATCGCACATTTCGATAAATCGATCAGCTGCCTGATAGATTTCCGGTGCCTCATTGAGAGTCTGCCAGATTTTTGGCAGCATCATTTCCGATGAAATCATGCCACCGTAGCGCTGTAAAAAGGATTCCTTGCGCTCTTTTGCAATTCGGGTAATACCCAGTGCCTCTTGTTGAGCACCATGATGTTTCCATAATTTAACATAGGCATGGGGATTGTTTTTAAATTCCTCTTTCATACATAAAGGAATGCCATCGGCGTCAATCGGTGCAATCGTGCTTCCTGTAAAATCAGTACCAAGCCCAATGACATCATCGGCACTGATTCCGGCTTTATTTATGACCAACGGAATTACCTCAGAAATAGCATTCAGGTAATCACCAGTATATTGCAGCGCCCAATTTGGTGGAACAATGGTTTTTCCATCGGGAAGAAATTTATCCAGAACACCGTGCCGGTATCTACTGTCAGCCGTCGCTAATTCTTCACCGGTCTTGACATTTACAATTACCGCCCGGGCCGATAGGGTCCCGAAATCCACACCAATGCTGTATTTTTCTGAACTCATCAAATCTTCTCTCCTAATCGATCACCACTCACCGGGTTAAAAAGATGGATTCGGTCTGACTTAACTACCAGTTTAATAACATCACCTTGTCGGTAGCGGATTTCTTCTGAAGTCGTCATAGTAAGGTAATCATCTCCTACCCTGATACTGATTCGACACTCTTCTCCCAAATTCTCGAAAACCGCTACCTGGACCATTGATCCCATGCTACTTTGCTGTCCGATCAATACGTCCGATGGCCGAATCCCAAACCGTACCGTTCCACCTTCCTGCACATGCGGATAGTACTGTGTAGGGACAGGAATGCTGACATCAGTTCCCGAAAAATTGAAAAAGAATACACCATCTGTCTTCGAAACTGTCACTGTCATTATATTCATCGGTGGTTCACCAATAAATCCGGCCACAAATTCATTAACCGGATAATTGTATATCTCCAGTGGTGTCCCGTATTGTTGCAGCTTACCATCTTTCATAATGGCAATCCGATCTGCCAGTGACATGGCTTCCAGCTGGTCATGGGTGACAATAATCGTCGTACAGTTGATCTCCTTGTGCAGCCGCTTGATCTCAGTACGCAGAACCTGACGCATTTTACCGTCGAGATGAGACAGTGGTTCATCAAGTAAAAGTAATTTTGGTTTACGTATGACTGCCCTGGCAATATTTACCCGTTGTTTCTGTCCACCGCTCAACGATACCGGCCGGCTATCCAGCAGATCGTCAACTTTCAGTAATGGTGCAATACGCTTAATCTCAGACAGAATATCGGCCTCCTTCACCTTTTTCGCTCTTAAATTAAAAGCGATATTGTCATAGACATTCAGTGGCGGATATAACGCATAATCTTCAAAAGCTAGCCCGATTTGGCGATCTTTCGGATGCAAATCATTGATTCTAGTATTACCAATAAAAATATCCCCGGCGGTAATATCTTCCAGACCCGCAATCATCCTCAGTGTAGTCGTTTTTCCACAACCCGATGGTCCCAAAATACCGACGAACTCGCCATCGTTACACTCCAGCGAAAAATCATTCACCGCAAAATCATTCTGTAATTTGCTATGTTTATTGGAATAACGCTTGTAAAGTTTTTTCAGAAGAAGTTTGGCCATTATATCAAACCTCCGATATAATGTGCCTGATTGTGCCGGATAATAAATTCCTCACTTGTTCGATCAAAAAACAGTGCTTTTTTCAAATCAAATTTTAAAAATATTGGGGAGTCTAGTTCCGCATGTAAATCATTTGGCGCGATGATACGAATGCGTTCACCATCTATATCCACGATCAGAATCGATTTATTACCGATTGGTTCCAAGCTGTAAACTGTTCCATCAAAAAAGTTATCTTCTTCTTTGGCAAATGAGTAGGAAATGCAGGTTCCCCGGATTCCCAGGTTCAAATCATGAACGTTTTGTTCTGAAAGCACTTTTACGACATCCGGTTCAAGATCGAAAAAATGTTCATTGTTCAACATTTTGATCTTTGGACCATTTTCGCATTCGATCAATTCTATCCCAAAAATATTAATTTCCGGTTCACCAAATAGTCTGGCAGTAAACTGATTTACCGGAGTGTAATACACCTCATTCGCTGTGCCGATTTGCTCAATCTGGCCTCGATTAATCACTGCAATCCTGTTGCCAAGGCTCAGGGCTTCCAAATAATCATGCGTCACATAAATGGTGGTAGTATCAAAATTTGCCTGCATCTCCTTTAATTCAGCTCGCATAAAATGTCTCAGTTTGGCATCCAGATGCGCCAGTGGTTCATCCATTAAAAATACATTTGGTTTACGAACCAGGCACCGGCCAATTGCTACCCGTTGTTTTTGTCCATTACTAATCTGCGACGGTAAGCGGTCCAATAGATGTTCAATTTTCAACATCGCTGCAGTGCGGTGAACTTCCTTGTGAATTGTCTCTTCATCGGTTTTATGTAAAGGGCTGCGCATCGGAGAGGCGATATTATCATAAACCGAAAAATGCGGATAAAGGGCGTAATTCTCAAACACCATAGACACATTACGATATGCTGGTTCGATAAGATTGACAATTTCATTATCGATTTTAACATTCCCTTCATCGGGGGACTCAATCCCAGCAATTGTTTTCAGGACGGTTGTTTTTCCTGCGCCAGTCGGCCCGAAAAGAACAAAGAATTCCTTGTCATTCACCTGAAAACTGACATCATCCAGAGCAAAATATTTTCTGAATTGTTTGCTGATATGGGTCAGTTCTATGCAGGCCATCGTATCCTATCCTTTTACCGCGCCAAAACTCAATCCTCTGACGAGATGCTTTTGGATTAATAAGGCCAAAATCACTTCCGGGAGTGCCGCCACCGTTGCAGCCACGGCCATCTGTCCGTAATGAACCGTATCCGAAGCGATATACTTCAGCGAGGCCACCGTTACCGTTTCAATTCTAAAACCACTCAGCAATAATGGAAATGTGAAGCTGTTCCAGGCAAAAATAAACGCCAGCAGTCCTGCCGCGACAAGTCCCGGTTTAATCAAGGGTAACAGGATCTTCAGAAAAACACTATGCCACGGATAACCATCCAGTTGAGCGGCTTGTTCAATTTCAACATTAATGTCTTCAAAATAGCCTCGCACTACCCAGATCAGCAGCGGCATCGTGATCAGTTGATACACCCAGATCAAACCGAAATAGGTATCATAAATGCCCAGCGCCTGGTAGACCATAAACAGCGGCAGAATCACCAGGATTTCCGGGGCAAACTTGAAAGATAAGATCGTAAACGCCAGGTCTTCCTTGCCCTTGAATTTGTAGCGCGCCAGCGCATAGGCCGCCGGAACGCCAACTAACACAGATACCAATACCGCCCCACTACTGACGATAATATTATCCAGAAAAGCCTGGAAATAATCGGTCCGCAGCAGCACTTCTTTGTAATTGTGCAGGGTGGGATGGAATAGAAATGTCGTTGTATACATCTCCGAGTCGCTTTTAAACGTAATCAGGACCATCCAGAAAATCGGAAACAATGCAAACAGAGCATAAAGTGTCAGTAAGGTATTGCGGACAACAGAAACAGACGTTCTTCTGATTTTTGCATTCATAAATTAATTCCCGCCTGCCGTTTTCTGCACCAGCAACCATTTTGCTACCAGTTTACGGCTGATCAGATAGATGATGAGCCAGAGCGTCAACACGTAAGGTAGAGATTCACCAAATTTAAGATACGCAAATCCAGTCGTATATCCGGTAATCGAAAGATTCATCAACGTGTTTCCAGGCCCTCCTTTGGTCAATGCGAAGATAATCGCAAATTCCTGCAGAGAAGCCATAAGACGGAAAATCAGGGCGATATACATGAAAGGTTTCAACATCGGCAGAGTCAGTGTCCGAAAAGTAAACCAGGCCGAACCACCATCAATTTTGGCTGCTTCAAATGGCGATTTCGGCAGCGATTGCAGTCCCGCCAAAATCAATAAAATGACAAAGGGCGCATAGACCCAGACATCGATCAATGTCGCAGTCAATAAAGCGGTTTTTGCTGATGACGCCCAAGGAAAATTATAGACTCCAAAGAGATTCAGAAATTTTTCCAGAATGCCTACAGAATTATTGGTCATCAACTGCCAGATAATTGTAGCAATGACCGGGGCTATCATCAGGGGAAATATCAGCAAAACCCGTAACAACCGGGTGAACTTGCTTTCCTTGCTCAGCAATAATGCAATTCCCAAGCCCAGCAGCATTTCGGAGCCGGTGGTCGCCAAGGCATATTTTCCAGTCACCAGAATCGCATGCCAGAATTCCGGTTCCATGAACATCTGAGTCCAGTTTTTCAGACCTACGAATCGGAATGTTGTTGCCCGGAAAGAATAATTCGTCAGTGAATAAAAAATCGCCGTAAAAAAGGGATAGAGAATGCCGATCGTGATTAACAACGCCGGGGTCATTATCAGATAAGGTCTGGCTTTTACCAGAAACGGCTTTTTACTAAAATTGGTGTCAGAATTGATCAGCCCGGCTTGCATGAATATATCAGTAATTGGTTATTCGATAATAATATCTTCGACGGCTTCGTCCATTTTTTTCTTCAAAATATCCAGGCCTTCCTGAACTGAAGAGTATTTTCCGGCGACAATACTTTGCAGCGTCGCAGCCCATTCCGTTGTTGTTTCAAAGAAATGCGGCTGAGGCGTAAACAGAATCCGGGTACCGTCAATAGTAGATATAAAGGTTTCATAATAGCCTTCCCGATCGGCCATTTTTAATTTAAAATCAGGATTATCCCAAACACTCTTACGGGCCGGATCAACCGCATTCATTTCCAATGCCGACCAGAGTGAATAGTCTGCACTGGTAAAATATTGCAGAAATAACCAGGCCGCCAATTTATTATTAGAGGCTTTATTCATGGCGATTGCCCAGGTCCACAAATTGGAATTGATCTCCTTTTGTCCTTCCGATAATGGCATCACGGCCCAAGCGATATTTACAGCCTCTTTGGAAGCCCCTTTGCCTGTCTGAAAGTAACCATTGATGTCCGCATCGAAGAGCATCGCCGCTTTTCCGGCACCCAGATCAGCACCGGCTTGGTACCAGGTGTAGCTGGACCATGACGGCGAACCGCCGATTTTGATAAGTTTTACCCAATCTTCAGTCATTTTTACCGATTCCGGAGAGTTGACTTTTGATACGAGTTTTCCGTTTTCGACCGCGAAATCACGGGCACCGTAATTGGCAAAGGTGCTCATGAATCCGGGATGAATCGTGCCCCAGTTGCGGGACCCCCGCAAGGCGATGGGATAGCTTCCTCGTCCGTCAAATTCCTGCAGCGTCTCACAAATCTTGATCAGCTCGGCTATGGTTTTGGGCGGTTTCAAACCGAATTTTTCAAAGACGACTTTGTTATAGGCCAACGAATAGAGTTCAAATCCAAGCGGCAAGGCCCATTGCGAACCTGTGCCCGTCAAGTGTCCCGGTACACGGTCCCAGCGCAAAGTTCCCAACACGCCCGGATAAATATCATCAATTCGATAATCCGGATTCAGCAGGTTGGAATCCTGGATGAACGGATCCAAACTCTGAATAAAATTCGCCCCGGCATACTCCCAGACCTGATAAGCGCCAGTCATAAAAATATCGGGCTCACCGGTCCGGCTATTGAGTGAAGTCGTCACTTTATCAAAATAATTTTCCTCGGGGGTAATGGCATAGTCAACCTCGATTCCGGTGAACTTTTCAAAATCCGGAATCTTTTGTATGATCGCCTCGGCATAGGGATGCTGGTTCAATAAAACCTTGATTGAAACACCTGAAGCCATGTCCCAGCGAAAACCACCGACTTCAGCAATCTTTTTCGCCTCCAGAACAGATTTGTCAGTATGACCAATGTCTAAAGCATCTTTTCTACTTCCACAAGAGAAAAGTCCCAATATACTTAAAAGGGCAATGATATTTCTGCGTGTTGAAAACATCTTCCGTTTCCTTATATCTTTATCGATAAGATTGAGGGATCTACTTGTCTTCTTGGGCAATGGAACAAACCGTGTGTAAAATATCCGCATATAATTTCGCCGCCGGTTCAGCTGCTGCTGCACGGTACTTATTCGTTTTTACCTCATCTTCGGCGTACATCGCCTGGATCAGAGGGACCAACTGGGCCCGGGAATTGAGCCGGTTTTCCTTAAAGCGTGGATAGATTGCCTCCGAAGCCTCCACCAGATTCTCGCCCAACAGCACAGGTTTATAGCCTTCCAGATTTATCGGAAAAGTCGGCCTCTCAACTTTCCGGTGTATGTCCATCTTATTTGGATAATCCGGTGATGGCATCAGCTGCTGAATGATCGCATCGGGCAGAACGTGTACTGGACAAACATTGTCCTCGATAAAGTGGGCCAGCGATCCAAGATACTTGGCCGCTTCCAAAGGTTTCTTTTCCCGTAGATTTTGGATTGCTTCGTGCATCAATTTTGTCGTGATATAAAAACATACCTCACTATTTTCATCGTCATTCTTATGCCATTGTTTCTGGTTTTGAAGAAGGAGTAAATTAACGTAGGGATCATAAAAAGTGATCATATCCTGTACTTTATTCCGAACAGCCCAGCGATGATTATCAGGATTCAGGCAGTAATGATTTATCAATGAATCTGCGGCACTACCGAACATCAGCTGTTCACGCTTTGATAATAAATCAAACGCCGCCCGGGTTATATTTCCGTGATTTTCCTTTCCCCAACCAAAAACAACCGAATTCACAATGAATACACTTACAATCACAAATGTTAACCTGAATCTCACTCTATTCACAATAACTCCTCTATTATTTCGATTACACCCGCACAATAATTATTCTGATTGTTCAGATTCCCGATAAATATTATGATACAATTCATCGGCACTCCATAAAATATCGGGTGTCGGAAACGCTTCCCGAAAATAGGGTAAACCAAGTTTATACAGTTTTACATCCGGTAAACGACCAGCTCGTGGTTCATCGACTTCAACGGATTTCAAGTTTTCAGGATAGGTTGTGACCTCAATCCCACTCGCATTAATTAACTCTCTAAGCTGACCATGGGTCTTTTTCATCCTAATCAGGTTCGTTAAGTAAACCTCAACCTGATTAAATTTAATATTTGACCCATATGCGGAATTATTAAACAGTGATTGAACTTCTGCAGCATCGGGAATGCATTGTGCCCTGATCGAATCTATAAAAACCTGGCTCGTGTATTTCCGCTCCCAACGGTCCAATTCATACCGAATTTGCGGATCACGATCATAATTCCGCTTCAACGCCTCTTCCTCCATAAATACATCACGCACAGTCAGGCCAATGATGCTCCGCAATTTTCCTGCAAAATCTTCAATGCTTGTCGATCGTAAATCAAGCGGCCGATAGGATAAATGATACAGTAGTTCTCGGACTGTCCAATTCCCCCCTTTAAATCGTACTACGGGCAAATCATAATAATCCAAGAGATTGTTGGATATTTGACCAAATGGACTAATGTCAGTTCCGTTTTGGTTTTGAGTTAAAAGAGAATCCGATGGTGACTGAATAGTAATCGGATAAATTGTATTGACCAATGTGGTAAAAATCTTACCGTCCACAATCAGTTCTTTGGGATCCATAAATTCAGCCAGGAATTTGCCGGTCTGGACCCGGTCCTTTTTATAACGAATTATTTGCTCATAACGGTGCCTGTACGTCGCAAAGTCCATTTCCGAAATAATCATCTTGCGGGAATCTGTTTTTTTGATGATGTAATAGCCTTTACCATTAGGAATTATCGGGGTAACATCGTTCAGTTCAATATTAAAAATAGTTTTGTTAAACGGCTCTTGCAGCTCACCGTAACCAATAAAATCGGTCTCGCCATTTTCAAGAGTTATGCCTATTCGCCCGAGTTTTCCCGCTAGCAGGCTGTCGAAATCTGCCCCTGCACTTAATTCTTTCTCAAATTGCTGTGCCTCTTTAAGATCATCGGTATAGATGTACTTCACTTTATTTTCATAAGCGGATTTAATAACTGCTTCCCGAATCTCCTCGTCGCTGACAGATACTTTTTCACCAACTTCAACATTAAATAATTTTTCAACCAGCAATTCTTGTTTCAGTAAACGCAAAGATTTTTGGACGATTGGTTTTGACTGCAACGTATTCACTTCCGGTAATTGGGCCAGAATTTCTTCGTTTATCATAGCCTTTAAATAGTTCTCTTTAGCACCGGAAACACTTTTCAATACGGAAGGGCCAAAGCTATAACTTTCTGTAAAACTTTTTACGGTAATCCGATTATCACCGACCTTTGCCAGAATTGGTGAATCTGGCTCTAACCGTGGTTTACTGCACGATGCAGTCAATAATATTGCTATAACCATGACCGGTAAATGAAATTTTGACACAAGTTTCATTTAAGCAAAACTACTTTCTCTGATTGGGCTGGAATCCTATCTACAATCAATTGAACAAAATAAATACCCGAAGAGACGCTGGCAGCGTTCCAGATATAATTAGTATAGGAATTAGTAGTATTCATATTTGAAAATGAATCAACCAAACGTCCGCTAAGGTCGAAAATGTTTATTTGAGAAGTTGATACTGGCTTAATCTGGTACCGAATATTCAATTGGTTGTTGAAGGGATTTGGATAGGCAGACAACTCAAAATCATCGGGAATTGTGCTATGATTTTCCAAGCGAATGCCGGTACTTCCATTAATTAGATCTGCAAACAGGACATCTCTTTGGATTTCAAAAATAAATGGATAAAATTGTGACCAAGGATTGGAAGTCCGACTGGAATAGTACAGCGCGGATGATTCCGAGACGTTCAGTAAATTTCCTTTTTCGTTAAATGTCACATCTTCCGTTCCAGCAGGTAAATAAAATATCGTGTCGGGATCAGCTAAAAACCAACGGGATAGGTTTTTTCGTGAGTAACGATATAGTTTTGAATCATTATCCCCGGAGCTGGCAGAAACAAAAAGATAATCTTCACCCTGGAATCGGGTCCACGCTGCACCCTGAACATACATCGGCATCATGTAGTACCTCGGTGGCGCAGTGTGATTGACATTACCGGTGCTATCAATCGGGTATCCGGCGAGATAAGCAGTCTCTCCGACTTGATCAGCAAACAAAGTACAGCACCAGATTGAGTCAGAATAACAGGTCGCACTTGAGGAATACATGTTAACTGAGCGGATATAATTCAGCGTCTGATATTTCTCTGTTCCGGCTCCACTATATTCCGGGATTTCATGTTTATAACTGACCCCGCCATTGGTAATAATAATGTTCCCACCACGAAAAGCCATTGCCGGAACATGGGCGGTTTCAAGAGCGGCGCTCAGGCGAAAGCATCGCCGAACCTGATAGCCATTATTGGGATCCAATTCCACTAGAAGCGACCGTTTTTGCCCTATTTCTCCAGTAATTGTTCGATGATATAACGTTAAATACAGCATAGCACTGTCACCATTAAATCGATCATCTTCATAGGAATTTGTTAATCCCTGAGGAATATAGCCGTCATTGATATAGGGAGTAAAGATTGTATTTAACACCGGGACTTTGCAGGACTTTATTGTTTTTTGTCTGATATAGGAACCGGAGGCATAATACCGGAATGCCGGTATTCCGAAATAAGCGCTGCCATCGGATGTGGAGTAAGCATTATTATAGGCGTTTCCAGAATCAATGTTTTTCAATTCGACCGCATAAATCTCACCACGATAAGCGCTGCTTGCCAAAGAACCATCGAAACCAATTTTCAGGTAACCCTTCATTACTTCATACCCAAGTGGATAATGAATAATTGCCCGACGTTCCTCAACAGCCAATTGTCGATTAATATACAGTTTCTGGAAAATTGTATCCTCTTCCGTACCACTGATCCAGTGAATATAATTCCACTCATTCTGGGAACAAAAATCCGGGGATTGAATCTCAAATATATAATTCTGAAGGTTCCGTTTAAAGTGTATTTTACCGTCAATAATCGAGAGAGATATTATCTTGTCACCATAAGTGTCAACTAGGGTCATCAGGTTACCATTCAATAAATATGGTTTAATCCAAATTTCCCCGGAAATCGCATGATCGTTGAAAAATGTGGTATTGATCTCATTCTGTGAATAAATACAGGATGAATCCCGGGCAAAAAGGGTTACATTCATCGTTTCAAATCCCCAACCGGAAGGTCCCCTGGCAGTAATTTCATTTTCCGGCAGATATTCCTGAATCGTAATTTGATTTCGTGTAGCCGGTGACTGAACCGGTGAATCGGCTTCAATATCCGAATTGTAGCGGAATAGAACGTTACCGACTGCGTTTATTGTCAATACTACTGTCAAAAAAGGAAGCCATTTTGCTGCATTACTAAATAATTTCATATTACTCATTTATTCTATTTTCTAAATTAGCGATTTGCTGAAAATTAATACCATTTTAATAATTAATGAATATCTATTGATTATCGTTTCCCAGATATACGTTTCGAGCCATTTCAGGATAATCCGTTGCAAATGCCTGTATTCCCAAATCCTTTAGCTCTTGATAGACTTCCGGCCGATCATCCTTCCAAGAAAAAACCAAAAATAAAATATCATGTGCTTCTACTTGTTTTCTTTTATCCGCAAAGAACTTCGCATTCGTAAGTATTTTACCATTTTGCGCCTCTTTATTGGCCACAAAGTAAACCTGAATGATTGAAATATCCTTAAATTCAGCAGCCTCTAGCATACTTATTTTATTTTCGATATCAATTTGTTTTGTCCCCATCCACATCATGGTCAGGGATTCCGGAATCCGCTTTTTCCATTCCCGAATCAGATGATAATACTGTGACGTGAAAATAACCTGTTTTTCAAGATGATATTGTCTTACCATATCAGCCAGCCGATCCAGATCAATATCTTTATAGTCAAGCGCTAGAAACCGTTCCGGTTTACCTTGCATAACCTGAAAAACCTCTTCCAGAGTTGGTACCCGTTCACCAGGTTTGCCACGAAAGATGCCAACATCAAGGGTCTTAACCGTCGCTAGATTCATCTCACTGAAATCTTTATCAATTAAATCAACGGGTGTATCAGGTGCTAGTCGTCTCGGAGTATCGTCGTGCATACAAATGATTACATCATCTTTGCTTGTCCGAATATCCGCTTCTGGGAACAATCTCTGGTTCCAGGTATATTCAAATGTCTCTAAAGTATTTTCAGGCAAGAGAAATCCACCACCACGATGGGCTTCGATCGGAATTACATTCAGCTGCTTGAACAATTTTCCTGGATTATCGGTTTCTGAAGAACAGCCTGCCAATAGAAAAGCAAGAAAAGCGAAAGATATTATTCTTGAATTGACTCTATTCATTTTTAATACCTCCCCTTTTCCCGCATAAATCTGACCAACAGGCTTGATACCCGATAATAGTGTTCTTCGGGAAGATCTTCGCTGATCTGAAGCATTACTGAAGTTTGTGGTAAAATCTCGGTCAACATCTGTTCAAGAAATGCTTCTATTTCAGAATCATCTTTCAAACAAAGCGTTGACGGAAAATTCGGAAGGATAGCCTTACCCGGCCAGGCTTCCTGGGCCTCAGAAAATGACAGATCATTACCCACCAAAGGCAGAGAGTATGACTCAATTCCGTTTATCGGGGTATCAGCAATTAGTCTTGTCAGCGGTTTCAGACGACCATCAAAATGCAAAAAAAGCGGTTTGTTTGTTTTATTTAAACGTTCCGCTCGTTTTTTATAATGTGGCAGGCAGTATTTTTCATAGTAGTATGGCGGTGTCATATCACAGGTTACATTTTCCGGCGACCAGAATATTTCGGCGGCGGAATTAACCGCTATGTCCAGTTGTTCATCCATTTTTTTCTCAAGCACTTCCAATAATTCGATAGCTGGAGCAAAATCTGTGGCAATATCTACCAGGAACTGCTCCGGTCCTGCAATTTCAATCAGCATCTTTTGAAAGGGACATCGATCCAAACGGCCAAGAACGACGCCATCATCCCCCAATTCATTTTGTTTTTTCAACAATGCCTTCTCATTAGGACGACTAATGGTATTTTCAATAATATATTGCATGACCTTATAATCCTCAGGACAGGCGATATAGAATTTATCAACCCAATCAGTGCCATAGGATGGATCTTTACGAAGATGCTGAGACACAGAACCAACGGGTGTGTTTATTGTACGGATTTCACTGATTTCACCATTTTGCCAGATATAACGAATATTAAATTCAGCGTTTTTTACTTCCGAGAAGAATCCCTGCGTCAAATGCCAGGGCGGCGCAATCAAAGATGTAATCGGAACATAATCAATTATTCCCATTCCAAGCCGGCGGGCTTCACGTTCCTGTGTTCCCCTTTTCAAGAAACGGGAATATATGGAAACCGGGATATAATAGGGTTGCTGGTTATTGTACACAGCCAGCATTCGTTCTTTAGTAGTCAACTCACCTTGTCCTTCACCATTATTACATTAGCATGGGCGGCTTATTAAAGCCGCCCATAATCACAATCTTAATTTTTAAAAAACTGACTTATTTCAATAGAATCATTTTATTGGTTTGAGTAAAGTTGTCAGTCTGAATCCGGTAGAAATAGACTCCCGCAGGGACAATCTGTCCGTTACTATTCCGTCCATTCCAACGTAACTGATAATATCCGGCATTGAATTCATTATCCGTCAGTTCCGCAACCTTTTTCCCTAAAATATCATAAACAATCAAACTAACCTTTGATTGGCTAGGGACATCAAAACGAATCGTAGTTTCCGGGTTGAAGGGATTCGGAAAATTCGAATGCAGTGCAAAGGATTTTGGTAAACCCGATTCCGAATCATCAATCGCATTTACAACTATGGAGTTTTGGAAATCCACCGTCTGGCCAGGGGAAAAGCAGGAGTCGTTCAGCGCCACGGTTTTGTGCTGTACATAGGGATCGTCCTCAGTCAAATCACCATCAGGATAAAGGGTAATCGAGTTATTATTCCAGGTGGAATCCTGCGCGTCGATACGAATTTCAAAGTCAATACCTTCAGCGGACTTCATAAACGGATCACCTTTAAAATTACGGTCACGGTTCTGGACATACATATCCTCGGTCCCATCCGCAGAAACCAGTAATATTGCTTCATTTGTATTATTCAGACCGTTTCCCAGGCGATCAATAACATCAGAGACAAAGACTTTGGATTTTGTCGGATTCACATTAAAGCCAGGAACCCCCGTGATATTTCCTCCGGAAAAAACCGTTACGATCTGACCGGATTTGATTACATATCCATCCGGAAAAGTAAAAGACAATTCTTCGTCATCACCCAAACGCCAGCCGGTCAAATCCACATCTTCGGCAGAGATATTGATAATTTCGACAAATTCATCCTGATTGGATTCGATGATACCATCACCATTGGCATCTTTGTAAACATCAAAGTTGATCTCGTTAATAACTACTCGCGGTGTAATTTGAACCCTTGGTAAAAAGTGAGCAGTCACATGCTGGGGTTTATTAATTGACATGGTCAGCGGATTTAACTTACTTGTAAAACCAACATCATTGGTCGTCCAATGCCCAAAGGCATGTCCTTCACCATAAATCGGTTTTGCATTAAATGTTACCACCTGGTTATATTCATAGCGGGCCATTACCGTATCAATTTCCAAAGTACCAACTCCTTCGGGGTCCATACTCATCGTCACTAAATAGGACAAGTAATCTGCACCATCTATTGTCGTTCCTGGCGAATAGTTAACACTTCCAGTAGAGCTATGAACCGCGAATGGATCTTCCATCTCCGTATTCCCGTCCTGGTTTCGGGTTACAGACGCATTCTGGTCGGAAGCGGCAACAGTTGTATTGACAAATTCCCAGTTAATTTCACTGAGAAATGCTGATGTCGGAGCTCCTGCAGTGGCTTTGTCGCCAACAGCCAGGTAACAGTCAGAATAGCCCAATCTCGATAGTAGGATGATATACTCTCCGGTTTCCGACAAGCCGTCACCAATGGAGCCGCCAGCCGAAAAAACTGCAGTTTTTAATGGGTCTGAGTCATATCCCGGTAGGCTGCTGACATCACCGCCACCAACGATGATGACGAATTTATTTGGTTCAAGTTTATAACCATCTGGAAACGTAAAAGTGATTGCATCATCATCGCCTATCCGCCATCCCGACAAATCAACAGCCTTATTAAATATATTCGTCAACTCGACGAACTCGTCTTTTACATCACTGGTCCCATCCCCGTTAATATCACTGTTTCTTTCATCCAGTAAGACTTCATTAATGATGATTTTTTCCGAATACTCAATGTCCACCCATTGTGGAGCATCGACATATCCGTTTATTGAATTGCCCAGTGCTCCATTAAATAATCCATACGCATTGTCATAAGCAATGTATCCTTCGCCTTCGTCGAAATGCCAAAGGGCCATTGTCCCGGCGTCCATCGTAAAAGGTTCTGTGGGTACTTCAAAATCTTCAGTATAGCGAACTACATTGGAAATCCGGAATTCATCAATAACTCCCCGAAAACCATCCCAGGTACTCGACATCTGTTCGGTTGTTTGGTTTCCGATAACGATTGGCATATTACCACTCTCCACATCTAATGGGGGATATGTATCATTAATTAAACCAGAAGGAATTCTTTGCGCCATTTGGACACCATCGATCCATAAACGCATGGAATCGTTAACATCCCATGTCACGGCAACATGATACCAGCGTGGTTGCCAGACCTGGATCTCATAACTGTGCACAGCTGCGGTTTTGGAAACATCCTGAATCCACGAATGAATATCACCCTGACCAGTTTCCCAAGCGATACCAAAATCACCCTTGGCGGCTCCACCCTGATTTTTCGATATAAGATAGGTATAGGTATTTCCATGATTATCTGAACGAAGTGTAGAATCCAGTTTGAAAAACAATTCAACGGTTCCCTGGTACACATGTTCCGGCCAGTAATCCACAGATTGCAAAACCAACAACCGATCATGCTCCCACCATTTATAATGGAGTGCTTTTCCCCACTGTGCTGATGTGGAAATTGGAAAAAATGCGATGATCAGCAGGATCATGCACAAGCCCAACATTGTAACATTTTTCATTTTCATAAGACCTCCAACGGTTATTATTATTTAAAATTGTTTAAAATGTTAATCCAATCGTAAAATGCTGTACATAGGACAGTCGTCCCCAATCAATGTATGCATAGTCGAAATTAATCGAGGTTTGTTGATACAGATGGTAATTTATACCGGCACCGTAGCTCAAACCATTTTCAGATTCGGAATCGAATAAAGATTCGTAGCCAACCCGAAGGAAAAGAATTTTACCCAGTAAATATTCCATGCCGATATTGATATATTCCACATTACTGCTAGGATGGAGTAAGTCCACAGCCAGAGTAATATCGTTGTATTTAATCGGTGTGAAGCTATATGACAGTCCATACCTGAACAGAAGAGGCAACGGAAAAGCATCGGTTTCCAGCATTACATTCAATTTATCATTGGAATAATGGACGGGATCTTCATCGTAGGCCCTTCGCAAGTCCCGGCCATTCAGGCGCATATCCGTACCGAAATTCGATATACTTGCACCCATATTCAATCCCTTGAATTGTGTTTTGTACAATAATCCGATATCCATGGCAAATCCCGATGAACTGGAATGCCAAATCTGCTGCCGGATATATTTACCGGTTAATCCACCGGAAAACCGATCAGTGACTTTAATGGCATATGTCAGGGCCAAAGAAATATCCGCCGCACTGTAATACTCACCGGTTCCCTCAGGATAACTTACTGTCCGTACCAACTGCTTATCGACTGCATTAAATACAGACATGCTTAAGCCCAGTACCTGTCCATTACTGACCGGAACCAGAGCCGCAACATAGTCCAGAGACATATCGGCAAACCACTCCGTATGGGTACCGGAGACACTGGCCCTTGCGATTTGGGTAATGCCTGCCGGGTTCCAATAAAGAGCTGTTGCGTCATCGGCAACTGCAGTAAATGCGCTGCCCATAGACAATGCTCGCGCACCAATTCCAATTTCCAGAAATTGGGCAGTTGAGGATCCCTTTTTGGTAACATCACCTGTATATATAAGGTCGGCATAATCTTGTTCTTCCTGGGCAATGCTATCCATCGTTCCGGTAAAAACCAGTAAAATCAGAATTAATACTACTGACCACCCCTTTATTGTATTATGCATATATAATCCTCAATCCAATTATCATTTTAATCACTTTATCAATGCAAACTTGCCAACTTTGGAACCAATTCCCGGAGCATCCACATGGAAAACATATATCCCATAGGACACAGTTAATCCATCTTCAGAAACAAGGTCCCAGGGTTCCGCACCCAACGCCATTGCGGAAGTATGTTTAATCGTCTTGATCATTTTCCCCGAAACCGTATAAATCCGGATTGTACATTCCTGAGGTAGATTCACAAAATCGATCCGGCGTTCACCCCGGCCACTGGAATAAAAAAGCGGTTTCTCCCAGGAAGCACTAACCACGTAGGGATCCGGAACTACATAAATATCATCCAATTCTTCTTTGGCATTCTGATTAACGATTTTCGATGCATTCGTTGTAAACCTGATTGTATCACCTGCATTAAAAGGTTTAGTCACATTAAAATAAAATACATCACCGGCTTGCGGATCAATTCCACTACTTAGAGTATCCAGTTCAAAAATCCAGGCAATTTTAGAGGCTGTACCAAAATTTTGTATTTCATGGCAAATACTGATTTGGTCACCGCCATTCAGCAGCCCATCTTTATTAGTAGTTTCAAAAAATGCAAAGTCAAGTTTTTGATTATAACTGACACTCCATATCTGAAAATTTACCGGCCGGTTCGATTGTGTATCAAGAGGATTAAAAAAAGACGTATCAGCGTTAGGTTCCAGTACTCGGATTTCAATATCTTCGGGCAAAGTTCTGCGCTTGGCGGTATCCTTGCTGGGACCAACTGTATACGGCAGATTACAATCTCCAATTAACCACCCACGCTCCGTCACATATGAAGAATCGTTGTACAGATCAAAACGCATGCCTTCAATAATTTCATCACTGATAACATATTCATCATAGAAATCTTTAAGAAAAAGAATTTCATCATCTGTCAGATCTTTGATACATATTCCATTTGTAAAACGCCCTCCAGTCGTATCAGAAAAGGTTATTTCATAGGTATGATTATCCTGAACATCATCGGGAATTGCAAAATTTACTTCGAGGTTTCCTGTCGCCAGACCGGTGTGCTCATATTCACCACCCATTTGGCCTTCAACATATCCAGCACTCCCTGCATTGGGAGTCACAACGGCGCAATTAATATCCACGAACTCAAGTTCGCCCACAGCATCCAGTTGAATAATTTTACTGCATTCCGTCGGATAGACCGCAGCCAGGTATTGAACACTTGAAATACCACGGTCATAAAAATCCTCATCATAACCCCGGTCATAAGAACAAACCGCATAAAAATAACGACGCCCGTTATCCACATCGGTGTCGATATAATGATATTTTAATCCGTTGTCCGTACCCATATCAAAATGGACTCCGGTCCCTTCGATCGTGATCGGATGCAGCCCGTAAAGACCATCTTTCCGATCATACTGTGCAATTGGTTTCCAGTAAAGTGCATTACCATTGGCATCGGTAATAGATTTAATTTCATTAAAAGACGGATCGGTTGCTTTATAAATCAAATACCCCTCGAAATCTTCCCGGTAGATCGGATCAATAGACAACTCCGCCATCTTATCCCAGGTTAAAACAACCATCTTATCTCTGGCAACTGCCCTGACATTTGGTTTGAGGGGCGGTTTGGTAAAGCTGTAATCCGCATCATATATCTTTTGCATCGTTCGTTTGTTCTTGATAATGTCTTCCCAGTCATTTCCGAATAAATTGGCAATGGCAAACTTGCGAGTATGATCAACCGGCAACTCAAAATAACCCGACCCATAAACAAATGCGAGATTGGTCACCGGCGGTATGGAAAAAAGACCAGGCGTCATTTGTTGCCAATTGCGGTCATCGTATTTCAAACTCTGTGCATTCACAAGAATAAAACTGGTCAGACCAATCTGGTCGGATTCATCGTTATCGGTTTTTCCAAAATTCGGTTCGCCCTGATCAGGCATCCCATTTGCCTCGGTACCGTCCGTATCAGGACCGGTGTATCCCTGGTCATAGGGACCAATTCCATCGGACCCAACGTCATCACCGATAAACTCACCATGATCCCAAATACCATTAGAATTAACATCTGTATAATCGCGCCAGTCACCGTCTTCGTCACCTTCCCAATGCCCGGAACTTTCATCAAAGCTGCCACGATCATTATCCTGCTCTTCATCAACGATTCCATCTTCATCATCATCAAGACCATTGAGAGGATCACCAGGGCTTTCTAAAAAAGCGTATCCAAAATATCCCAGCCCCGTACGGTTATGAATGTCCAAACCATCGGCATCCCAGCAATAAACAATATCATCAATGTCATCAAAATAGGCTAAATCATCAGCCGAATCCCCTGAATCTCCGACCATGACATCCGCATACATGCCAAAGACAACTTTCGGTAAATCTTTTTGACTGTAATTTTTAAAATCATACCGCACAATCAGGATATCCTCGGCAGCAACAGCTGCCCATTGATAGCCACGTACCCTTACTTGTAAACCAAGTCCTCTGCGGCCACCGGTATAATAGCCCCCGGAATCAATGGCACTGTTAATAAAGGGATAATACTCAAATTCATCATTGTTCCGGTCATCAATCATATAATAACTTTCCTGGTCAGCACGCACATAGGCCCCGAATTCACCATTCCACATGCCGTCCCGAGTTCCGGGATCACCGGGATAATCATAGGGCCAGGATGTTGGCCAGGTTTCCGGTTTATGACTCATCGCCGGAAACTCATCTTTATTAACAGATGTATTCTCGTTAAAATATCCCGGTAGCGGTTCCCAATTCCATAGATGTGTACCATCAAGAGATATATCGTGTGATGTCGGATGAGTGTAGCTTTCAGAAGTAATCTGGACGGTCACGCCGTTTGCATCTACTACTTCCGCGGCGGCCTCCATGATAAATTCGAAACCATAAATAAAACCGGTACCTTTGGGCCATTCCATCTTCGGATATTCATCCCGACTTCCCAAGTTGCCAAAATTTGAGTAGCGCGTATTGACCAGATTTCCGTTATGAATTCCGGTACGACGGTGTTCCGGCCCCGCTAATGCCATGGAACCTGTCAACAGCATCGATATTATCAGAGTAACCAATATTTTTTTATAGCGACTCATATTCCTCATTTCACTTATTTATTATTTCATCTGCTCATATTGAATATTCACTTTTTAAAAATCTACGCTGATACCAACAAGAATTTTGCGCGGCTCAGAATAGTAATCCGGTCTAAGGTCAATTTGTTTAATTGTAAAATTCGGATTTCGTAATAATGCCAATCGGTCCGCCATTGTCCGATAATTATAATCGGCACTACCCGTACCTGAATATACTTTTATTTCATTCAATCGGTCAGTTAAATTAAATACTTTACAGAACAACTTGACTTTGAATTCAGACAATGAAACGAACTTGTAGAACGTTAAATCAATATTAAAGGTTACAGGTTTGCGGTCGCTATTTTCAAATTGGGCTGTCAGGGCACTACCAGGATTTTTGGGAGTATATGGTTGCCCCGTCGCAAACCGTCCAATTACTCCCAGGTTCCAATCCGAGGGATTACCAATAGCCAGAGAGGCATTCAGGGTATGAGTTTGGTCCCAATCCAACGGTAATACCTGTTTTTCAGGCTCCTTCGGCGGATCGGATTGAAAATTTGTAAATATCGCATTTGGATCAGAAGCATTTCCCCGGGCTACCTGATACGTATAATCCACCGACGCGGACATGAAATCGGAATATCCCCGGCCTTTTTTAAAGGATATTGTAAATCCTTTAACATTCCCGTAGTCGCGATTGATATACCGAGCATATACTTTTTTATCGATTGTTGACACGATCTCCTGGCTGAGCAGGTTCTTGATGTCTTTGTAAAACACCGTCACGTCCAGTGCAAAATGTCCCAGCATTTCCTGCTGCAAGCCGATTTCATAGCTGACTGTTTTCTCAGGTTTCAGATTTGGATTTCCGAGTTTGGACTGTAAACTGCCGAGTTCGATCTCACATTCATAATTACTGTAAATTGCTTCAAAGCGGGGTAACTGAAAAAAGTGTCCATAGGATGCATGTATGACACCATTTGAGGAAATCGGAAAAGCAAGACCAAAACGGGGACTGATTTGAGATTGTGTTTTGGCGTCAGAGAACGTTGTACCAAGTCGAATAGTACCTGAATCTGCTGCGGCCCGCAAAGTATCCGGAACGACGGCATTGGGATCCCAGAAATCGTATCGCAGCCCAAAATTCATTATCAATTCATTTAATTCAATTTTATCCTGAATGTATGCCGATGCTTCCATCGGTTTTACTGTATATCGATCGTTTCCTACTGTAATTTGAGCGGGAATGCGTAAGTCCGGATATTCATATGTAGGACCTTCTGCAACTGTTTCCAGAAGGATGTATTTCAGATTATGCTGTTTAAGTTCAATGCCGGATTTAATCTGGTTTGCTATATTCACCTGGCTGGTAAAGTCAAACTTGGAAGATATCGCCGACCGGGTAATATCATACCGTCCTTTTTGTGTTCCGCCATAGGAAAATCCGTCTGCAGAATAAGCCGCCCCTTGATAGCGGTTATCCAGCGGATCTTCAAATAAATAGGCCTGGGTGTTTTTCGAGTACCATGAAAGATTAAACACATAAAACGTGCTGTTGCTCAACACATGATTAAAACTAAGTATGTGATTGAAACTTGTCCCATAATTCGTCCGGACACCATCGGGAGCATATCGGTAAGCATCCGAATAACTTTTACTTTTATCGTCATTATAAAATAGTGAGTAATTGATTTTCGCCGGACCCAGTTTTGTGGTCAATTTTCCATAGAACGAAAGTTTGTTCTTCCAGTTCATTGGAATATATTCGCCATCACCGGTTTGCAAAGAATCGGAAATCGGAATTCCGTATAGGGTTTGATCTGAGCTATACGTTTTATTGGCCTGGTTAATATATTGCTGAATCGGCACAGTGTCCTCAATCCGCACGTTCCGTTGTCCGTATAGCCACCCATCGGTCGTATAATAGCGTAGTGATGTATAGAATGAGCCCTTTGGGATAATCGGAAATGGTCCCTGAAGATTGGTGCTAATATCCGTTTCGCCTATGTTCAGATGATCAATGTTCATAAATACATCATTATGGGTGGATAAATAATCCCCCATCGCAACAGAAATATTTCCCTTAAATTGCTTAGCACCCTCTTTTGTCACGATATTAACCACACCGGACTGAGCCTGTCCGTATTCAGCATTAAACGTGCCGCTGATAACCTGAAGTTCCTGTACCCAATTGTTTTCCAGACCGATTGAACTGCCACCATTGTACTGATCGGTAATGGGAACACCATCAATTAAGTAAGCAATCTCACCAGCCCGACCACCCCGAATATGGAATTCACCACTGGCATCTTTCACAACACCAGTCTGAAGCTGGATCAGATCGTCTAATTCCTGAACTGGCATCTTTTCAATGTTTTCGGAAGAGACATAGGCAGCTGTGTTCGTCCGGTCCATTTCAATTACTTTACGTTCACCAACAACGATAACTTCTTTGCCCTGAATCGTTTCCGGTTTAATTTCAAAATTCATCGACGATGTTCTGTCCACACTGACCGAAATCCCGGTATATGTGATTTTCTCATATCCAATAAATGAACATACCAGGCTATACATTCCCGGTGAGACATTGATGATAAAATAATTTCCATCAACGTCGGATACAGCACCGTAATCGGTATTTTCAAGATAGATATTGGCTCCAATAACCGGTTCACTTGTATTTGCATCTATAATCTTACCGCTGATTTTACCGGTTGTACCCGAAAAAGCGACCCGAAATAAAGCGGTAATTATTAAAGTAGCAATAACAGATCGTTTATTCATTAAAATCTCCGACAAATTAAGCATACTGGATTCTTTTCATAAAATGATTATCAGTTGACATGGTAAAAGCCTGAAATCATCATTTAGGGAGATGTTTTTTGTTTGGCTTATTTTTTGTGTTTTATTTTTTAGCATAACCTGAGATAATGTATAGAATATATATTCATAAATATTAATTCTTTCATAGTTTGCAATCTTTGCAAGTAAAAGTCAACAAGTTTTTCATATAACCATCTTTTTCTTTATTGCCCATGGATAAATTAATAAATCTGGGAGAAAATACTATTGTTTCAACGAACATGTTCATAATATGTTTTTTTGTAGTTGTATAAATATTCTAAATATCTTATTTTTCTGTCAGGATGATCTAGGGGAATCAAGAAACTGTTCATTTTAAAGTGAGGTAAACCATTAAGATTAATGTATCCGACGATTTATTGCTTTTAGTATCAACACTTTATTATCTCGAGGGTCTTGGACAGGCCAAAGTTTCGGAATTGGCCGGAATTTCGCAAGCAACGGTATCACGTTTATTGGAAGAAGCCCGCAAGCGTGGTATCGTCCAGATATCAGTCAAACCTTTTTCGCCCAGAGACAACGAAATTGAAGATAAAATTAAAAAAATCCATAATCTGGGCACAGTTGTGGTGATTAAGACAACCCCCGGGCATTCTGAGGAAAATCGGCGACGTGCTTTGGGTCATTTCGCCGGTCCGATTGTAAGTTGTATGATTCAACCCAATTCTGCCATTTGTGTTGCAGCGGGCCGACATATCAACAGCCTGACTGACAATATGTTTCCTTCGGGAAACAAACCAGGAGTGACATTTATTCAGGCTATGGGAGATATAAGTACACACATTAAAGAGGATGATGCAATTGAGATCACTCGGAAACTTTCCAAGCGCTGGAATGGTCAATTTTTACGGCTTCAGGCACCAGCAATTACTACCAATAGCCACACCCATGATGCCTTTGTTTCTCACGATCAAATAAAATTTGTGTTGTCCCGGATCGGGAATGCCGATCTGGCTTTTGTCGGAGTGGGTATGCACGGTAATTCTGTGTTTTATGACCGGGATTTTCTTAAGACAAACGATATCAATTACCTGATTCAAAAAGGCGTTGTTGGAGAAATATGTGGCCACTTTTTCAACAAATCCGGTGAAGAATGCGATACGGAATATCGCAATCATGTTATCGGTGTAAGTCTGGAACAGTTGAAAAAGATTCCCCAGGTAATTGCTGTTACCAGCGGAGCCAATCGCGCGGAAGCGCTCGCAGCTGCCATAAAAGGTAATTTAATAAATTCGATAATCATCGATGATATCGGTGCGAAAGCGTTATTAGAATTATCCTGAAATCGTCTGTAAAAGAAATTCTCCCAACACCCTGGTAAAACTGGGATGTTGAGAGAATTTGTGAAGAGGAGAAACGAGAAGAGAGATAATGGAACCGTATCGTTTCAGGAATGAAATGACTGGTGTTCCAAGTCTTTTATTTCTTCAACCTTTGGCTGTGATCGCCCACCGCTGAATTCCGAATTTAACCAGGCATCAACAATCATCTTGGCCAACTCAGCGCCAATCACTCGCGCACCCATTGTTAATACCTGGGCATTATTACTTTTCATTAAACGTTCAGCGGAATAGACATCGTGACACACTCCGGCGTAAACGCCTTCAACTTTATTTGCAATTATTGCCATACCAAGCCCGGTACCACAGATCAGAATACCCCGATCGTACTCACCCTTTTGGACCTTCAACGCCAGATTATATCCAATTTCAGGATACATGGCAGGTTTTGCCGCACTGTAATTTAAATCGGTAATATTTACTCCTGAATCTCTCAGGTATTCATACACCACTTTTTTCAGGTCAGTGGCTGCGTTGTCACAGTCAATTGCTATTTTCAACTTTCTTTTTCCATATCTATTTTATCCATTAATTTTAATTCAATTAGCAATAGAGAAACTTACTATTTCGCGTTCATTAAGCTGCACTGCCGGAAAGTTTATTATTCCCATGTTCTGCATAAGCCTTTGTCCCAGGCAGATGGGGATTGCTATTCCATAACAGAATAAATAAAATCATCGCAATAACAGCCGAGAATACCAAAAGTAAAAAGCCGGTATTCCACCCATATCTATCAACAATTGCACCTAGTCCCCAGCCGGAAATCACCGTACTCATATAGCCAAATAATCCTGTTAATCCAATAGCGGCAGCGCCAGCACTTTTCGGCACCATATTGGCCGCAATTACTGCTACCAGGCACTGTGGCCCGTAAATCATAAAACCTGCCCCCCATATTAATAATCCATTGATATAAACAGACTGGATCGGCAATCTCCAAAAAAGGAAAATAAAAATCCCGCATAACGCCATATATATGGCACAGGTCCTGCCACCATAGCCTTTAAACAGCTTGTCCATAGCCCATCCACCTACCAGCATTCCCGCAAGACCGGCCAATTCATAACCGCCGACAATCCAGGCGGCCTGGGTTATATCGGCCCCCTTGCTCTCCGTCAAGAACGTTGTTCCCCAATCCAAAACCGAATATCGAATAACATATAAAAAAAGATTGGCAAGACAGACAATCCACATTCCTGGATTTTTAAAAATATATTTCATTACAATGTCTTTATAGGGTATACTTTTTCCCACATCCGTATCAGTAATATCAGCCTCTTCACCCATATATTCCTCAACCGGAGGAAGACCCAGTGACTGAGGCCGATCACGATGTCGATTTAAAACAAATAATGCTGCCAGTACGGCTATTCCGGCTGGTACAAAAAAACAGGACCGCCAACCATACCGCACAATTAAAAATCCATTCAAAAATACAACCCCAGAAGCCCCAATCGAAACAGCGGAATTTGTTATTGAAAACCTGACTCCTCTTTCTTTGGCAGAATACCAGTTTACCAATGTGCGGCTATTAGGGGCCCAACCCATGCCCTGGAACCAGCCATTCAGAATCCAGAAAATGCCAAAGGCGATAACTCCACTACTTAATCCGAAAAATACATTAATAATCGCTGAACAAACCAATCCTAAAGCCATAAAATACCGTGGATTTGTTCGATCTCCTGCAAAACCGTTGATAAACTTTGAAATTCCATAGGTTACCCCAAACGCCGTAAGAATTAATCCCAGATGCGCTTTCGGAATATTAAATTCCTGCTCGATGACCGGCATCGCTACTGCAAGACTTTTTCTGACAAAATAAAATCCAATATAGCCAAATAGCATTGCATACATTACCCTGAAACGCCAATATTTGTACTGTTTGCGCATCTCACTGTCGTCGGCTATTCGGGGTATATCCGGTGCTACTTTGAGAAAGCTGAACATATTGCTTAAAAACATCTAATTACTCCCGTATTCCATAGTCTGAAGATGTGGCTTTTTTCATTGGTTGCGACTTTCGATCAATAATTCCCCTAGAATTTCAATATTTTTAACGATCAAATCCGGTCGGGTAGTGCTGGTTTTCGCATCATCCCGCGTCGCCTCTCCGGATAATACCAAAATCCCCATTACCCCGGCCCGATGAGCCATTTCAATGTCCGTATAGAGACGATCGCCAACCATCGCAACCTCCTCTTTTTTTAATCCATTACGATCCATTATGCCCCAAATCATACCGGGATCGGGTTTACCCAAAACTTTATCTGGAGCTCGGCCGGTGGCTGATTCCAGTGAGGCACAAATAGCGCCACAGTCCACAAGTAAGGTGGGCTGATCTGTTGGGCAGATACGATCCGGATGCGTTGCAATAAACGGTTTCCCTAACTTGATCCAGTATCCGGCCTTACATAAATGTTCAAAGTCCAGAGATGTGTCAAAACCAACAATAACTGCATCAGGATCTTCTTCATTTTCATCGTTTATCACTTGAAAACCGGATTCACGAAACTCAGATTTTAAACCCTCTGTACCCAGTACATACAGTTTTCGGATTTCTTTACGCTCAGATACCAGATAATCTATCGTTGACAAAGAGGATGTATAAATATTATCCTTTGTACCTTTGAGTCCCATACCCTGCAATTTTTCAAGGTATTGGGTAACATTTCTGGAAGAATTATTGGTCAGGTATGTATAATGGATATTCAACTCTTTTAGTGTGTTGAAAAACTTAGGTGTGAAGTCAAACAGTTTGTTTCCATTATAAATAGTCCCATCCATATCGAGGACTATATGACATATTTTCGAAAGTTGCTCCAAATCAATCACTTGTTTGCTCATATATGTTATCGGTTACCCGGTTGTTCTGTTTCAGATTTCCAGTATTTTTCAGAGTTAAATATATTATTTACACAGGTCTCAAATATTCCGAGTTCCTTCACAAAATCCAGAATTGTATAACGTTTCCGGATCAATTGGGCAAGTCCATAACTCTCTTTTAATCGTCCTAATTCAATGCCGATATTCATCGGTGATATAGGAGCATCAACCTGCTGTAACATTGTTTTAAATTCCAAATATCCCATTAACTGTTGTTCCAGCATACCTTTTAATTCCGGCCATATTTCAGCTACTCGTATCAGCCGCTTTTCCAGATCAGTGAAATCAATATACTTCTCTCTGCTTTGTTCAATTACCAGCATTGCTTCAACAGGATCCGGGAATTTATGGTGGATCTCTTTTTCAATATCAGAAAAATTTTTCCAGTAAGAATGGACATCTTTAAGCATAATCTTCGTCGAATCTCCCCAAAGATCGAATAGGGTTTCATACAATGCCAGAGACGCCAGTGATCCAATTGCAACTTTAAATCCATGGGAAGGTGTTTGACCATTGTGCTTGTGATGTTGATTGTCCCAGAGATGACTGAACTGATGTTCTGCACCTGAAGCCGGTCGTGACGATTGTGCCTGCTGCATTGCCAGGCCACTCATGATCAGGCCTTCCATTAAAAAACACAGTGCCTGATGATTTTTGTGCTTAACTCCCGTTGGATCAGAAACTAATTTTCGAAGAGGTCCCTGAACCAGTGTCCATGATATTTTATCAATTGGTTCTACGCCAATGGCATCCGCAATAATCCAATCCGCGCCGGCAGGAATTTTTGCCAACAGGTCGGCATAACCCCAGGCGTTCATTTCCAAAGGTGCATCGGCGATCACATCCAGATCTGCAATTACTGCCATTGGTGCAGGGCAAAAAAACGTCTGCTTGAAGCTCCTTTCGGTAATCGATGCACCAAATGCCGTATAACCATCAACCGACCCGGCCGTAGCAATGGACATGTATTGCCTGCCACAGCGATAAGAAGCCAGTTTTGTCAGATCATTAATCGTGCCGGAACCAACCGCAATCGCAATAGCATTTGTTTCTGATAACAGTTTGACTAATTGATCAATGTACTTTATTTCAGCATACAAATCCGGATCGGTCATTATAAATGTTTTTTGAAGATCGATATCACCCGATTTAAGACTATTTTCAACCAGCTTACCCGCTGCTTTATAGGTGTTTGAATCTGCAATAATAATGGCTGGAGCATTGTTGAAACACTTTTTAAATACTGGTCCTGTTTTTTGAATTGCGCCTGAACCGATTTCAATCAATTTTGTAGTATCGGCCGTTTTCAGTGCATTATTAATACGCTGAGCGGTTTCTATTTCGTGTAAAATCACCTCGTTATACTCCTGATTTTCACCTTGTCATCTTTAATTTTTCCGGTTTTTTAAGTAGTTGTTATAAACAGAAACGGTCATTTCAGAATAATCTGTTGCAAACGAACGAACTCCAATATCCATTAATTTTTGATAAACTTCTGGATTATTAATTTTCCACGGTAAGACCTGGAAAAGTACTCCGTATTGTTCAACTTCAGATTGGCAGGTCTTCAGATATTCAGCATTCGGTGTAAATTGTCCGCTTTTATCCAACTTTACATGGATCTGTAATGTGGTCAATCCTTCAAATTTTGTTTTCTGAAGAGCTGAAAATGTGTCCTTTTTATTCTGCAATGAGCCACCAATCCAGATCATAGTCAAGGACTCCGGTATTCGTTTTTTCCATTCTATAATCAAATTATGTTCTTTTGTAGTAAAAATAATCTGTTTTTCAAGTCGATATTTATGGACTAACGCCGCTAGACGATCCATATCAATGTGTTTATAATCCAGATACATCAATTTTTCAGGGTGTCCCTGCATGACAGAAAACACCTCTTCAAGGGTCGGAATCCGCTCTCCGGGTTTTCCCCGGTAACTACCTACATCCAATGATTTAACAGTTTTTAAATCGAGTTCTTCAAACTTCAATTTTTTAAGTTGCTCTGAAGCGTCTGGTGCAACTCTGCCGACAGTATCATCATGCATACACACAATAATGTCATCACTGGTAGTGCGGATATCAGCTTCCGGGATTATATTCCAGGACCAGGTGGTTTCAAATGTTTCCAATGTATTTTCCGGTAACGCCAATCCACCCCCGCGATGTGCCTGAATGGGCAGAATGTTCAATTTATTATAAAAGTCCATCGGTTGTTCAACTTTATTTGAACATCCCATAAACATCAGAACAATTAAACTTGCCATATGTATCAATCTCATTTTGAAATTCCTTATTCAGTGGTTTTGGGTAATTTGTGAATATTATTAAAAAACCCAACATTTAAAAGAACTGAATATTAATTCATAAATATTAATTCCGGTTAAGTTTGCAGAATAATGCCTAAAAAGTCAATAAAAATGTTCGCTGAAATCAATGATATTTTGCTTATGTACATTTAAATATTCACAATAAATGACGAAACAATATTTTATCTTAATTTGACTATTTCATTTTCCTGAAAAAGATAAAAAAAGGCTGCCCGAAGGCAGCCTTTTTTCAAGAACCATTTTGCTATTTCAGTAACAGCATTTTTTGTGTTTTGTGGAAATTATCAGAATCCATCACATAAAAATAGTAACCAGAACTTACCT